>DASXGS010000129.1:0-23576 GCA_036488975.1 Rhizomicrobium sp.
CCAGATCATTCCAGCGCGCTTCCTCACCACCATCGCGCGCAACGGCCTTGGTCCGCTCGCCTTCAACGACTGGCGCTACGACGCAGCAGGAAATCCGAAGCCCGATTTCGTGCTCAACAGCATCGATCCCGCCGAGCACCGTATTCTTATCGGCGGCCCAAACTTCGGCTGTGGTTCTTCGCGCGAGCATGCGCCATGGGCGCTGATGGATTACGGGTTCCGCGCGGTAATATCGACGGAAATCGCCGACATCTTCCATTCCAACGCGCTGAAGATCGGTCTTCTGCCGCTCGTTGTAGATCAGAAGATGTGGGAGCACCTCGCCGAACATCCGGGGCGCGAAGTCACGATCGATCTCGAGCATTGCGAAATACGCGCCGGCAATCACACCGCCACCTTCAGCATCGAGCCATTCGCGCGGCGCTGCCTGCTCAACGGTGTGGATTCGCTCGGCTATCTGCTGCAGCGCCTGCCGCAGGTCGAACAATACGAACGGGAGCACGCGGCATGAAGACTTTCAACATCGTCGTGCTCCCGGGTGACGGCGTCGGCCGCGAGGTGACTGCCGCCGCCCAGCACGTGCTTCGCGCGGCCGAAGAGCTGTTCGATATCGATCTGCGCTTCACGGAAAAACTAATTGGCGGCGCCGCCATCGATGCGACCGGCGATCCGCTGCCGAAGGAGACGCTGGAAGCCTGCCGTGCGTGCGACGCCGTACTGCTTGGCGCGGTCGGGGGGCCGAAGTGGGATGGCGGCAAGCGACGCCCGGAAGAAGGATTGCTCGGTTTGCGCAAGGCGCTGGGGCTGTTCGCCAATCTGCGGCCCATCAGGGTCACCGAAGCCACGCTCTCGCACTCACCTTTGAAATCCGAAATCGTGCGCGATGTCGATCTGCTCATCGTGCGCGAACTCACCGGTGGGGCATATTTCGGCAAGAAAACCCGCGATGCCAACTCCGCCACCGACCTCTGCATCTACACGGTGGAGGAAATCGAGCGCATTGCGCGGGTGGCGTTCCGTGCCGCGCGCGAGCGGCGCAACCATGTCACCCTGGTGGACAAGGCCAATGTGATGGAAACGAGCCGCCTGTGGCGCGAAGTGGTTGCCCGCATCCATGCTAAAGAGTTCAGCAGCGTCGAGTTCGATTATATGCTGGTGGATACCGCCGCCATGCGCCTCATCCAGAAGCCGCGCGCGTTCGATGTGTTGCTCACCGAAAACATGTTTGGCGACATTCTAAGCGATGAAGCTTCGATGTTACCGGGCTCCATCGGCCTACTTGCTTCGGCCTCGATCGGTAACGGCGGCCCGGGCCTGTTCGAGCCGGTGCATGGCTCAGCGCCCGACATTGCGGGCGAAGACATCGCCAATCCCGTCGGCGCCATTGTCTCCGCCGCCATGATGCTGCGCTATGGCCTGGAACTGCCGACCGAGGCGGATGCGCTGGAAGGGTCAGTGGCGAAAGTGCTCGCCTCGGGCCACATGACGGCCGATCTCGGCGGTAAGGAAACCTGCTCGGGCTTTGCGCGCGCCGTGGTGGATGCTTTGCGCCGCTCGTTCTGGGCGTCGAAGCACTACAGCCAGATGCACTGGGGCTGACGCCTAGAAGTGAACCCAAACCGCGGCGAGCGCGCCGCGTTCCGCCAGCGCGTTCTCTCCCGCGGGCGAATAATACGCGCCGGTCTCGAGCGATACGCCCTTCCATAGGCGCTGCACAAACGCGAGCTGCAGTTTGTGTGATCGAAAGTAAGTGTACGGCGGATCACCCTTTCCGGTAGAAATGATGTTGAAGCTTTGCGCCATGACGGTGAATTTTTCAGACCAGTGGAAACCGAGCGTCAGATCGGCGGCCGTTTCACCTGGCCGATCTCCGCTGATCCAGCGTTGGGCCACTTCCGTATCCAGGTAAGCATCGCGACGGAATACATTGAAATTCAGCCCGTACAGAAGCCGCCCCTCGATTTCGCTGCCGGATTTGCGCACCACTGCAATCGGCGTGTCGAATCCGCCGGATGTTTTGTAAGACGCTTCAGCCGAGACGATGCCGATGGCATCGGTAACACGGTAGCGCAGTCCCCCTTCGACGGCGAAGCTGGTGGCGTGTATCACCGGTTGATCCGGATCGGCTTCTGTAGCCGTTGCATACTCCGGCACCAGGACGAGCGTGAGGCGGTCGGTAAGCCCATGCTCGGCGTACGCCTGTGCGAAAATCTTCCGGAATTGTGCCGGCACGGCGCCCGAACTCGTGAACTTCGCGCTCGCGGTGCTGTAGGTCACGCTCGTAATGATCTGCGTCTCGCCAGCAGGCAGCGTCCAGGCACCCGCTTGCGCGCGAATCGCGAAAGTGCAGGCGAGCAGAATTACGCATGCAGAGGACACGCACGTGATGCGAGTTGCATTCTGAGAACTACGCGTACCCATCGAGGAACCTCGCGGCAAAGGCGGCCGAGCCCCATGATGCGGCGACGCACGACAGCATCAGGAGCATTGCGCTCGCGATCCGCCGTTCGCCAGGGCGACAATTGCCGAGGGCGATGATGGCCAAAGGCCCCACGGCCGAGGTAACATCCAACCCGCGCCCGAGGCCGAGCCAAGAATCCAGTGTACCGGTCGCGACCACGATTCCGCACAGCGCGCCGACGGCTTCTTCTGCACCGGCTGGCCTGTGCCGTTCCGCCATCGCCCAAACGACAAGGGGCGCCGTGGCGATTGCCGAGCAAACAAGTCCGGCTAGTCCACCGATCCAGTGAACGCGCCCCTGCATCCACAAGGGAGCATCGTGATATCGTACCAACCAGGCGTAACCAAGCGTCATCGCGCTCAGAACCGGAATGAAAAGGACCGACACTACGTGGCCCATGGTCCGTCCGGATTGTTTTGAAACGAGCGCATTCCGTAGAACCAAAGGCATCGAGAGCATGCTGAGCGCGCCACAAACGGGGCTTACCAACTGTACTGTCGCAAGCGATGTACCGAGCAAAATTATGCGTCTGGGATCCCGCCTGCGCGCGAACGCAAGCGCAGCAACAGCGATCCCGTAAACGACAAGCGCAAATAGGGCGGAGTCAACACGGTTCGCCGCCTGCGCAAACGCGGGATGAAGCAAAGCAAGTGCGGTCAACGCGGCCGAAGTAAGATGCGAATACGCCGCGGCGCGGAGGCTTAAGAACAGCAGCGTCCCCAGCAGCATGAGCAACGCGGCGGCCGATGCCCAATACGCCCAAGGACCAAACGAACTCATTCGGCAGCTTTTCCGGAGATACCACCAACACCATGCGCGGTCTTTTCCCAATGCCAGGGCCTGCAAACGAGGTGCCACAGCGCGCGATAAGCGGCGAAGGAAATCAGTAGCCAATAGACCGGTGCGGACAACGCGTAGGGCGAAAGGTCTACCCAGCCGCGCCGGTACGGCCCGAGCATCGCGAGGTAGGCGAACAGCGCGTTTCCCAATACCAATCCGAATCCTGACACGGGAGAAGCAACATCCAGAAAATGAAGCATTGGCAGGTTGGCGAGACATGACATCAGGAACAGCAACCACAGAACGGGGTTAAGAAGTGCCGAGAGCACAGTTCCGCCGACGAACAGCTGGAACCCGAGGAAACCTCCGAGGCCGGCGCTGCGAAGCAGTTGCCGGGGGGCGCGCATATGCACCAACCAAGTCTGCATGTACGAAAGCTATTAGGTCCGCTGCAGTTCGCAGCCGTTCGCCGATTCAGCTTCGGCCTGGATTTTGGACCGCTACAATGTCGCTAGCATTCGCTGAAGTTCGTGATCAGCCACTGATTTTGTTGCGACTCCGTTGCGACGGCGAGCCAAACCGCAATTTCAGATTTGGGTGTTGCGACGTGTTGCGATGGTGTTGCGATAGCGTTGCGATTCACGAAACCAAATCAGCGAGCCAGAATTGGGTTTCGAAAGTTGCTGTTGTTATCGCAACAAACCAAGTCTGGGGCGCGCTACGTGCTTGTTGCGGCTATCTTTTCTACGGGAGCCAAATCACATGACGGGTGGATCAGGAAGGACGCGCGGCTCAGTTCCGCTGACGCACAAGTTTGTCACGGCACTTCAACCGGAGCCGGAGGCATACCGGGTGTCAGACAAACGATGCGCTGGCCTTGCGGTTCGCGTCTCGCCGCTGGGCACCAAGACGTGGGATCTGGCTTACAGAATTCGCGGCATAAACAAGGTTCGCCGCCTGTCCCTCGGCGGGGTGCTTGATCTCTCACTGGAACAGGCCCGCGACCGAGCGAACCGACTGACTAGTGCCGCGCGCTTGGGCCGCGATTTGTTGGTGGAGGGAGAGGCTGCGTCAGCCGAAGCTGCAGCTCGCATAACACTGGGAGAGTTGATTGATCGCTATGTTCAGCGGCGGGTCCGGGGCCGCTGTCGAACAGCAAAGGAAATAGAACGCCGGTTGATCAGAACCCTCGAGCCCATGCTTGGCAAACCGGCAGCCGAGACCCGCCGTTGCGACATCCGGGACCTGCTCGACCGCAAGGCCGATGAGGGATTCCCGCGCGAGGCCGAGCAGCGACGCATTTCGCTCGGCACGATGTTTCGTTGGGCATTAGGTCAGGACTACATCCACTCGGATCCCACGGCCGGGCTGGCGAGCTACGGCCGGTCGGCGCCGCGAGACCGCGTGCTCAGCGATGGTGAGATTGGACTGCTGTGGCCGTGGCTCAGTTCCCCAGAGCTGCCTGGCGGCTATGGCGAGATTCTGAAACTGCAGCTGCTCACCGGTGCGCGCTGTGGCGAGATCGGTGGATTGATCAGTACGGAGATTGATCAAGTCAATTGGCTTTGGACCTTGCCTTCCACACGATCGAAAAACGGCCGCTCGCGGGTAACGCCCCTCGTCGGACTGGCAAGGGACATTCTGAAGGCAACACTCGTTGGCATTGAAGGAGGCCCATTGTACGCCACGCGGTCCGGGGTGCCGCTCAAGGCTACTCATCTGGGAAACGCCTTGAACGGCCGCGTTCGGCCAGTGCCCATCGCAAAGTTCACCACGCACGATTTGCGGCGGACGGTGGTGACAAAACTGGCCGATCTCGGCATCCCGCTCGAAACCATCGCCGCGGTCGTGGGACACGAGCCTGGCGGGCCGCAAGTGCGCACACTTATTCGTCATTACGTGAAAACAGATTTTGTGCAACGGAAGACCGCGGCGCTCACAGTGTGGGATCGGCGGTTGCGCGAACTCATTTCGCCCCCTGCTCTGCCAATCACATCGTCCGCTGAG
This sequence comes from Rhizomicrobium sp., assembly GCA_036488975.1. Taxonomy (GTDB): domain Bacteria; phylum Pseudomonadota; class Alphaproteobacteria; order Micropepsales; family Micropepsaceae; genus Rhizomicrobium. The sequence goes on from DASXGS010000129.1 coordinate 5,249, forward strand.
CACTCGAACCCGGCTGTTCTGGCGGCCGAATAGAGCCATTTGGCATTGCACTATGTGTGCACAGCTCCCGCCGTGAACACATATTCCCCTTCAGAGCGGCTTTCCGTTGCCCTCGACTCGTTGCCGGATGCTACTTCGATGCTGTGCGCCGCTTTTCGGACGATGAACTGGGTGAGATGATCCAGGTGACGTGCAGCACCGGGCCGGGAGTTGGATCGGGGGTCCAAATCAATTCCGCAACTTCGTCCAATAGCTGGTTGATCCGCGCCAATTTTTTCGCCGAGGGAGCCGTTTGGAGGCGCAGAAACCAAAAGTTGCGCCGCGGGCCTTCGATGCGCGTGTCGCTGTCCGTCAAGGCATCGCGATACTCGCGCGCAGCTCGCCCCGCCACAGATTTGACGATGTTCGCCATAATCGGTCGATTCTCACTCTCAAGGGGGGCTCTTGCAAAGCGAACGAGCGGCGCGATTGCCCGATAGGTATTTGCGGGCCGCCCCCGAGAACCTGTCTTCTTAATCGCCACGACAAGCCCGGCCCGCTCAAGCAAGCGCAAGTGGCGATATATCGCGGTGGGTTGTACCCCTAGAGCTGCAGCGATCGAGCGCACCGGTGAGGGGCCGAGCGCCGTGAGCCGGTCCAGGATGTCATGGCGCACAGTGTTCTGAAGAACGCAGAGTTGCTCCGGCCTGGAAATCCAGTGAATTTTCCGGCTCATAGTGCTCTCGCCCGCGAATCGGCCGAGAGCTTAGCCGGAGCTAATATCAGCGCAATCGGCCAATTCGCTCCGTGCCAATTCCAATCATTGCCACGGTGAAGGTCCTGAAGGGTATTGCCCGATAGAGAGTCGTTCGGCTCAGTGGTGACTGCTCAGGGCGTCTGCCAGGCGAGCCAGGGGATAGGCCTCTGGCTCGTACCTGCCGGTCCGAGCTTCCCGTGTTGCCTTGGCGATCTGCCGGGCAACCACATCGATCATGCGCTCGGTTAGAGCACCGGCCCCTATCGCCAAGCCGGCCCGTTCCGTGCCAGATGCACCGCGATAGAGGCGAGACAGTGGCATGATAGCCAAGCTATCGCCTGCCAAGCGACAGACTTCTGTATCGTCAGGTCCGTTCGGAAACTCGATCGCCATTGTGTATCCGGCGTTCGGCTCGACCACCACCGCGTCATCGAGGCTGATGCGGCACAGATCTGCCAATCGCCTAAGCCGCCGGGCGTAGACCTTTCGAACCTCGCTGAGATGCACATTGAATTGATGCGACTCCACGAACCGGGCGATGGCCGCCAAAACGAATGCGGCAGGCCATGAACCCCTCTGTTCGATCATGCTGGTAAGCGGTTGCGCCAGGAAATCAGGCACCACAATGTAGCCGAGCTGGACATGTACCCCGAGGGTCTCAAAGAAGCTGTCAACATAGACCAAGGTCCCCTCGGGTGCCTGGGTTTGAAGGGCACCAGTTCGACGACCCGTGTACGAAAGCCCCCAGCAGCGATCCCACTCCAGGATGGCCGCGCCGTGCGATTGTGCAAACTGGAGGATCGCTTCGCGCCGGGATTCGGACATTTGGCGTCCAAACGGAAAGTTTGCGGATGGCGAGATGACAACGAGCCGAGGCCGCGGCCCATTCACCTTCGTGATATCCGCACCTTGGGCGTCGCACGGTATATACGCCAGCTGCGCGCCCCCAGTCTGCAAACATTCTCTCAAGATGGGATCAAAAGGGTCCTCCACATAGACGGTATCTCCCCGATCGATCAGCAACCGAACTATGAGATCGAACGCATGCGCGGTGCTGACGACTGGAATAATTTGCTGAGGTGCGCACCGTATTCCGCGCATCTGCCGCAGCAAAATGCTGAGTGCGCTCTGAAACCGCTCGACATCGGGTGTCTCGTCAAAAACCGGCTTGGCAAATTCTTCCGCCAACAGCCGCCCGAGGGCTGCCCGCGGATAGAGTGAAGGATCCGGAGAGCGCAATGCGCGGATTCCGGAGAGTGGTCGCTCGCCATTTTCCGAGAAGAGATGCCGCGCCCGAACACTGAGCTTCGTGGTGGGAAGAGTCTGGGCTGCCCCCGTCAACTGATGCCGTTCTTCATCCAGAGTACCAAGTGCAAACGGAGCGGGGTTCTCGGCGACGCGCGTTCCACGCCGGGTATTCGAAGTAACATGACCCTCCGCCGCAAGACGGCCGTAGGCGACGACGACGGTATTCCGCCCGACCTTGAGCCGCGCCGCCAAAGCGCGGGCCGTGGGCAGCACCGCTCCCCCCGGAAGTTCGCCGCTGGCGATCGCCACGCGGACGCACTGACAAATCTGCTCGTAAATCGGAAACGGGGATGCCGCATCCACTGCGAAGCGCTCTAGGGACATAGGCAAAAGAGCTGGCAAGCCCTCGCCGCTGTCTTCATCGTTGTGCGTCATACTTATTCACTTTTTTGTATTAGTGACAATAAGTATGACTCAATGTCGATCATGGCCAGAGCCACCTTGAAATTATCGTCGGGCCAGTTTCAGTTCTGTGACGTGGCAAAAAGAAAGCGGCGGCCAAGAGGCCGCCGCTGTGCAACGCAAGAGTTTACGCCGCCTAAAGCTTCAGCGTCACACCGCCGAAGAAGAAACGGCCTACCGGGTCGTAAGTGGCTGGGAAGGTGTTGCCGCTGTCGACGAGCGCGTTGCTGGCGTTGATATCTATCAGTGGCGGCCGCTTGTTGAACAGGTTAGTTACCCCGCCGCGCAGCTCGATACCGTGGCCAATATCCCAGGTGCCCGACACGTCAAACCAATCAAAAGACGGAATGTGGTCGTCGTCGCCAGCCAAATCGCAGAACACGTAGCCGCAAGGTGTGCTGCTATCCTTGCCGCTGAATTTCATGTTGTCGAAGCTCTCTGCTGAGGTGTGTCGCCACAGCAGGGAGAGGGTGATGTCGTTGTCTGGGCTGATCCAACTCAGACGGAGATTATGCCGCCATTTCGGTGTTGGCGCGCCATTCGGACAGATCGAGCCGAACAGACCCGCGCAGTTGATCGGAGTGGTCGCCGAATTAGCTTGAGACTTGCTGACTGGCTGATAAGTACCAACAAAATTTAGGGCGATTCCGCCCCATGCGGGTTCCATCCCCCAATCGGAGAACTGGGTTTGGTAGTTCGCCGACAAATCCCAACCGTTGACCGCATAACGGGCGACGTTCCCACTTAGCGTAAGCACATCGCCGCCGGGCGGCACCGGCTGCCCGAAAATTTCGCCTTGCGCATTGCGGTGAACGAACCGGCAGAACGGATTATTTGGATCCTGGTTCGGATTGGTTGCCGGATTGTAGCATTGGTCAAGTACGAACTGGACCTGTTGCGCCTTGATGAACCCATCGATCTTGATGTTGTAGTAGTCAATCGTGGCATTGAAGCCGTCAAAAAATGTGGGCGTGAAAACCAAACCGATGCTGCGCGTATCGGAAACCTCGGGCTTGAGATTCGGGTTGCCACCGATAAGCGCGGTGCATTGACTGGACGGGCACTGCAACCCATGGCTGAAGAGGGCGTTGGCCGGCACGCCGGTCGCTTCGCAAAGCGCAGTAGTGGTAGCGTATCCGAGCGTGCCGTTCAGGTCTGAACATGGATCCTTACCTGGGTTCGCAGAGATTCCTTGAGGGGCAAAGAGTTCGTTGATGTTTGGCGCGCGAACCGCTTTTTCAAATGACGCGCGGAACCGGAAATCGTCCGTCGGAGCCCACTCGCCGCTGTACTTGTACGTGCTGACGGCGCCTGCAGTACTATAGGAGGAGTACCGATATGCGCCCTCGAACTGCAGCAGTTCGGCGAACCGCATACCCTCGATCACCGGAACGCGGATTTCGCCGAAACCTTCGCTCACATTATAACGCCCATGCACCGGCGGCGACGAGGTGAAGCCAAGAAGATTGCCGCCGCCCAGATTGTCGTCGGGTTCGAAGTTCGCCTGCTCCTGGCGGTACTCGCCGCCAAGGCTGACCGCAACCGGATTCTTTGCCCACGGACTCTGCAGGCCAAGACCGCCTAAATCGCCTGTCAGCGAGCCTTGCAGGTCCCACTGCTGGACACGGGTAATCGCATCCATCGAAAGCGTAAAGAACTGAACCGCGGCTGGGGAGATGTCGTTCTGCGCAAAGATATCGATCGGTACGCAATTGTTACTGGTGTTGACGCAGACCGGATTGCCAGCTGAATCGGTGGTGGCGATAAGGCCTTGCTTGAAGTTGGTGAATTTGGCGTCGCCTGTATAGCGCGCAGTAGTGTTTGAACGGCCATATTGACCAGACACGTCGTAGCTCCATCCACCGCCCAGATCGCCCTTCGTACCGATGACCATTTGAAAGGAGCCGCGATCGAAGTTCAAATCGCGGTTGCCGTTCTCAACCAACCGGCGGTGGTATCCTATGGTCGTCTGTGTATCGATAGGATCGCAGGTCGCCGGCGTGCAGTCCGGGAACAGGATCGTCCGCTCCTGATCGGAAAGGTAGGGATTGCCGTAGTTGACCTGGAAAGTCGAATTGATGGGAGTGGGCGCCAGCTGCGTCGGCGTGTAATTGCTCGAAAAGATCATCCGCGTATAGACGTCGAACATTTTCGAGAGTTCGTAGTGTCCGATCGCGCCAAAGGCGTACCGCTCATTCGGTGTCTGGAAGTAGTTGACCGGAGCAAAGTTGTAGAGGGGGCACGCGGTGGTGCACGACACAAAATCGCTGTTGCCGGCTCCGTTTGCGGTTGGAAAATAGGCCACGCCGTTGGAGACAAACAGGCCCTCCTGGCTGTTCGCACTGCCGCCGAAGCAGAAGCCACCGAAATGGGTCGCCGGAGTGCCGCACCCGCTGAAGAACGGTGAGTTCAGCGCGTGGGCACCGTAAATGCGATCGCCCTGGAAAATCGGCTGGCGATTTTGATAGTCGGCGTACATGGTGACGTTGCCGCGGCCGTCAGCCGAGCTGAAGCCCATGATCCCGCTAACGTCGGTGGTCTGTCCGTCATTGTGGTCGGTCTGCTTGTAGGAGGCATCGAGTTCGAAGCCCTCAAAATCCTTCCGCAGGAGGACGTTGACAACGCCCGCAATGGCGTCCGAGCCGTACACTGCAGACGCGCCGCCCGTGTAAACCTCGATATGGTCCACGAGGCCCGGGGGAATTTGGCTGAGGTCGACCTCGGCCAACTGATCAGCCGGATTGAGCCGTTTGCCATCGACCAGCACCAGCGTGCGGGTGGTACCCAAGCCGCGCAGATCGATGTTGTTCTCGCCAAGGGAAGCATTGTTCCCGAATTGGCTATCCACGTCTGCTTCCACTGACGGCAACATGCGGATGACGTTTTCAATAGTCGCCGATCCGGTGAGCTTCAGCTCTTGCTTGCCGATCGCCGTGACCGGGCTGGAGCTGTAAAGGCCGGTCTGCGGGATACGCGATCCGGTGACCACCACCGTTTCGACCGTCTGGTCCTGTGCAGTTGCCGGAGCCGCAAAACCAAAAACGGCCGCGGTGAGAAGAAGAGACGAACGAAGGCCATGTGCACTCGGTGCGCCATTAAACATCGAAATTCCCCTTGAGCTTGTGCTGGAGCGTCATGCCTGTCCCCGGGCGACGCGAAACGGCCTGCAAGCTAGAAACGCCGCAGCGGTCAATCTATGGAAATTCCGGTGGTACAAAGCGGCGGCGCGGGAGGGTGTTGCAAAAAGGCGAGCCTGATATTTTCACAGACATGTGAGTTTTATAAAAAAGAAGGCCATCCGATTCTGTACCGATGTCGTCACACGGCTTCCGCGCGGCGTGGCCGCCCCACAAAGATGCCAAGCGTTGCATGGATCGGTACCGGTTATGAGGAGGAACGGGCCTCAGGACTCCCGCGCCACTCGCCGGCCAAGGCTTAGCGAATCACCTTTTCTCCGTCTGCTCATGCAATCCCCACGCTCCACATCGGTAACCGAGAACATCTATCAGGGCCTTCGGCGACTTATCCTGAATGGTGCTGTGGAATTGGGCTATCGGCTGCCGTCTTCTCGTACACTGGCAGCACATTTGGATGTTTCGCGGGGGTCCGTAAGCTTGGCGATAGACCGCCTCAGCGCAGATGGATGGCTTGCAACCCGGCGCGGCTCAGGCAGCTATGTATCATATAGTGGCCCCTATGTTGCGAAGCCAACGGGCATTGGAATCGCTCCCAAGCCAGACGTCCAACTGCTTCCATTTGCACTTGGAGTTGCGCCAGTCGACATTTTCCCCAAGGCGATATGGGCTGGACTACAATCCCGGCGCTGGCGTTCGATTTCAGCTGCGGATCTGCAGGACCGCTCTGCCACCGCCTGGCCGGGTCTGCAGGATGCTATTGCGGGCTATCTCGCGGCTAGGCGCGGGCTTGCGGTGCTGCCGGCACAGATCGTCGTTTCCAGCTGCATCCCCGCTCTCGTTGACCTGTTGGTGCGGTCTCTGGGCGTGCCGGAGTGTGAGGCTTGGGTCGAAACGCCGGGTTTTCCAGGTTGGTGGCGCGCGCTGCGCAACTGCAATGTTCGAATGCATCCTATTCCTGTCGACGAATCTGGCATCGATGTATCGGTCGCCATTCGCACGGCGCCCCTCGCCACTCTGGCCGTGGTCGCACCCAACAACCAGTTCCCCACCGGAGTTGCGATGTCAAACGCGCGAAGACTCGAGTTGCTCGCGTGGGCCGCCAATCAGAACAGCTGGATTGTGGAGGACGATTTCGACTGGCAGCTAGCCGGTCCCGGAGCTCCCACACCGCTGGCTCTCTTGGATGGTACCCGTGTTGTCTACTGCGACACCTTCAACCACATCCTGTTTCCGTCGCTGCGCATTGCCTATGCGGTGATTCCACTACCGCTGCTAGACAAGGTGATCACTGCGCGCAGAGGTATCGACGGCAGCATGAACCTTTCCGTCCAGATGACGCTTGCCGATTTTATTGCCGGCGGGCATCTCGACAACCACCTTGCGCGAATCGACGAATTCCGGGCGGGGAGCGCGGCGGCATTGGAGGCTCTGCTCGAGCACGACTTGTCCGAACTAGTCACACCGCTAAAGGCTACCGGTGGCCACTACATTTGTAAGCCACGCCTTCCGCTCGCCCGTCTGCTAACGGCCAGCAGACGCTCAAGTACGATTGTAGAGAATATGGACGATTTTCGCCTTACTGCGGAGGGAGCCGATCAGGTGTTACTGGGCCATTTCGGCTTCGCGACGGCTGCCCTTGCAAAGGCTGCAACTAGCCTTCGCGGAGCTGTATTGTCGTCTCTCCGGAATCCATAGTGTGCGGTGGGAATCCCGCTGGCGTGAATCCGCCTCTCCCATTTGCGATCATGATGGTTCCTTTGGCCGCGGCCCCATTCTGCCGTCCAATCAGATGCAGGGGACTCCCGATCCCTATACAGGATGTCTGGTTGGTGTCTCCGTTCTGGAACAGATGCCGGAAGGACACTCGGGCTGACGCCGCCAAGAACTGCGACGCGAAACATATCCGGAGAAGCGTTGGCGCAATGCTCGATCGCCGCAGATCTTGCTGGTCTCGCATCGAATTGATCGCGAATCAAATCCCGGCAGACGCAAGCAGCCCAGATGATCAGGCTAATGTTCCCGCGTGCGATCGGGCCTTGCGCGCGATGCAGAATTTGAACGGCGGAGCGAGTCTGCGATGGGACGATACGGCGAATCCCAGTACCAGTTTGGGATTCGCGGATCGTTGGCCACGGCCCATGCGAAGCGGAACAGGATGCGCGCATCGCCCTCGATGCCGCGCATGTCCCATGTCTTGGCGTCGTATTCGTCGGTTGGGTGGTGATATTTGTTCTGCACGTAGTCGGTGAGCGCCTTCACCTGCGGATCGGTCTCAGGTGTGGCGTTGTCTGGGCCGCCCACCGCGAGAAAGCCTGGCACGCCACGTTTGACGAAGGGATAATTGTCGGCGCGGAAAAACGCGCCAGCCTGTGGCGCGCCGTCATCCTGAAGTTTGCGGCCGTAAAGCTGCGAGGCGACGGCAAGCGCCTCTTCCAGTTCGGAACTGCCGAAGCCGGTGACTGTCATGCGATTCCACAGGCCGAACGGAAAAAGCGCGTCGATGGCGATCGCGCCGACGGTGCCGCGCAGGGGACAAACCGGATGGCGTGTAAGATATTCAGAACCGAGCAGTCCGCGCTCTTCACCTGTCGTCGCCACCAGCACTATCGTGCGGCGGGGAGACGCCGGAAGGGAGCGCAAGGCGCGGCCGATCTCGATCACGGTCCCTACGCCGGTGGCATTGTCCACGGCGCCATTGAAGATCTGATCTCCCTTGAGTGCGGGATCGCGGCCCATGTGATCCCAGTGCGCCATGAGGATCAAGCACTCGGCGGCGGACGAATTTCCCGGAACGAGGCCAATCACATTGTGCGACTCGATGCGGTGCACCACCGCTGATTCAGCAAGAGTTGCGGTAAGCGATGTCGAGACTGGATGGAAGGCTGGTTCGGCAGCGCGCCGCTGTTCCTTGTCGAAGTCGAGAGCCCCAACACTGAAAAGACGGCGGGCGGCGGGTTCGGAAAGATACACCACCGCATCCAACGGATGTTTGCCCGGCTCCGGGGCAAGGAAATACTCCTTTGAACCCAGCCCCCCGCCGGAGAGAACAGACCACGGGTACCCCAGCGATGCGGCGGTGTGGACCACGATGGCGGCCCGTGCGCCGTGTCGGGCGGCTGCTTCCAGCCGCTCCGAGAGCTTGCTCGAAGGAGAGGGCAGATGTTTTGGATTGCTGTCCGGCGGATTGGCTTGCAACAGGACGACCGTTTTCCCCGACAGATTCATGGCTGCGTAGTCGTCGCGCCCCCTTTCGGGCGCTGAGACACCGTATCCAACGAACACGATCGGACTCGCGCCGAAGCGGACGGTGGCTTTGGGCGAACCAAACCGCGCCACGTAGTCCTCGGTTTCGACCAGCGGGACCGGTCCCACCGAAGACGCGACGGTAAACGCGCGGCTCCCGGAGGGTTCAAGCTCCAACATGGGAACGGCCTGCAAGTACCCGTTCGGAAATGCGGGGCGCAATCCGGCGTCGCGGAAAGCCGCCGTGACATAGTCGAGCGTCAGCGTTTCGCCATGTGTCCCCGGCGCCCGGCCTTCATATGCATCGGATGCCAGCACTCTTACATGGGCGGCGATGCGATCGCCTTGAATCCGCGCAGCCGCTTGCGTCAGCGGCTCATCGGCCGTCGCACTGCCGATCGGCAACGCTATCAAAGCTGCCAAGCAATATTTCACTCGATCCATCAAGAATACCCTACGCCCCACTGCGACATGCGCCGCAGCAGCGTTCGCCTTTCGCAGCGAGAGTAACGCGCCTGCTCGCCCCTTCCATTCGTCCGGCTGCTTTATTCATGCAGATCACTGATTCGTGAAATACTCGGCTTGAAGTCGCCTTAGAGCAGCGGAGCTCACCGAAATCGTGGAACCATCCCTTCGGTAGCTCGGCGCGCATTCTGCTTGTGTAGCCATCCCAGCCGAAACCTGCGTCCCAACGTTCCTGTTTCTTATCGTGGAGATCAAATTCCGGCTATTCACATTTCTCGAGGCCGGCAGCGTGCGTGAATAATCGGCGCTCAGTCGCGGGGCAAAGGAATTGCCCCGGGTCATCCTGACGTCGTGCCACCACCATTGATCTATTTTGGCGGGTCATGGCATTCAGCAGACTCTCATCAGCGCGCAGCCTTCCGCTCGAGCGCCGTCGCGATTCCAAACGCCCCTCGGTTTTGACTTTACCGGTTATCTGTTGCGGTCAAACTTGGCGATTAGACTAGGAACAATTCATTTTTCACTACTGTCCTCTATAGTGAATTTCTCTTGAACAAGCCCGTCTCCGCGCGCACTGTGTCGCCGTGCGCGGACCTGTCCGCGTACGGGTATTCACTCCAGAGGGAATGTCACACATGCAAAAACTGAAGATCGCGCTTCTCGGCGCGACCCTAGTGGGATGCGGGTTCGCAACTGCCACTCATGCGGCTCCGCACAACGTCGGAATGACGACGGTGCTGGGGACGGCTCCGACTGCGCAACAAGTTCGTTTCGACGTCTTCCTGCCGCTGCGCCACAAGGACCAGCTCGAAAAACTTTTGGAAGCGCAGCAAAACTCGAATTCGCCGCAGTACCACAAGTGGCTCACGCCGGCGCAGTTCGGCGAGCAATTCGGGCCCGACCGCACCACCATCGCACGTGTGGCCAACGCCTTGCGGACCCGCGGCTTTGCCGTAAAGGCCCAGACCCGTAGCGTGCATGTCACCGGGACCGTGGATTTGGTCAATCGGCATTTTGGCATCCATTTGGTGACGGCGCGCAGCACACCGGGGACGTCGCTCATTGTCACCAACGAACCGCTTCAAATGCCAAAAGAACTGGCTGCAGTAGGCGCGCAAATTCCCAGCTTCGCACCGCTTGCCGCGCATACATTTTCGCAGGTGGCCGGAAAAGTCTACGACAAACCCACAGGGAGGCGGGGCGCAGCGGACAATCGGTATAGCGACACTGGTCCTTACTGGTTCACCGATATGCGGCAGGCCTACGGCTATCCCTCGTACAACGCTACAGTGACCGCGAACGGCACCACAAAGCCGCTTAACGGCAAGGGTGCGATCATCGGCGTGCTGATCTCCGGCGACGTTCTGGATTCCGATATCCAGGACATGTTCGATCACGAGCATTGGACGGATATCACCGGGCAGCCGGCCCCGAAGCTTGCCGCCCGCATCGCGCTCAACGGCGGCGCGCCTTTCAATCCGAACGAGCTGGAGCCGTCGCTCGACGTGCAGCAGGAACTGACCAGTGCGCCAGGCGCCGCGGTCGTACTGTACAACATACCCAGCCTCTCCCAAGCAGATGTTGTAGGCGGATATCTGGAGATCGTCGAAGACAATCTTCTCGACGTTGTCAGCTCATCGTTTGGTCTGTGCGAGAAGTACTTCTACCCGGCGTACAATGGCGGCCAGGACTTCCGGTACATTCCTCAAATTGAGCATGAACTGTTCATGCAGGGCAACTCACAAGGCATGAGTTTCCTGGCGAGCTCGGGCGACAGGGCCGGTAAGGAATGTGCGTCCGTTGCTTATTTCAACGGACATCCCTCGCATTTCATTCCCGGCGTCTCGAGCCCGGCAGCGGATCCCAATGTCACCGCGGTCGGTGGAACCAATCTGGTCACCAGCTACGATGGGGGCGCCACGCTTACATCCAAATACGTCACCGAGAATGCTTGGGAGGATCCGGAAGTCCCGCAGGATCCGTATGGAGTTGGTGTCCCGCTGCGGGGCGGCGTATGGGGCGCGGGCGGCGGTTACAGCGTGATGTTCCCGGCGCCGAGCTATCAGATGAACGTGGCGACCGGCTCTAACATGCGGGCGCTACCCGATATCGGCATGCAGGTAGGCGGCTGCCCCGGAGGCATCTCGAAGCTGGACAAAAAAGGTCATTGCAACGGCGGCAACGATCCCCAAAACGGCAGCGGCAATACGCAACGCAGTGCCGCCATCGTAGCCGTGGACCATGTGGATCGCGGCTCCTATCTCGGCGTGATCGGCAGCAGCATCTCGTCACCTGAGTTTGCCGGCGTCGCGGCGCATCTAGTGGAGCAGCATGGCCGGATGGGGAATGTGAACAACTACATCTACCGGCTCGCCGCGAGGCAAACCACGGACGGCCATAGGTACTACCATACGAATATTCCCGGATATAACGGGATCGAGGACACGGATCTGAACAGCAGCTATAGTCTCTCCAACGGCGTGGGAACGCCGATCGTGAAAAACTTTATTGGGCAGCATCAGGTCGAAAGAGCTGGTAACCCCCAGACGCCCTCTAACCCGTAACATCCTTCTGTTACGGAACATGGACGCCGGGCGAAACGTTTCGCCCGGCGTCCTTCCCCTCTTTCCTGGTTCGCGCACGGCAACTCTGTGCCCGCAGTATCAGATCAGAAAGGCTATGCGCGCTTGCTCCATCGTGCCTCGACGCTCGAGGCCCGGCATGAGCATGGGTTCGGGCGCATCATCGCGAAGCCTTTGACGCATGTCCGGCGGGGCACCTGCGCGAGGCGCCGCCGCGCAACGCAGATCAAGGAACCTGTCTATTGTCAGACCGTCCCGTGAACAACAAGGCCGGAAATCTCTGTAACTTTACGCCGGCCAATAGCGGCATCCAGCATACCGGCGACTATTGCCAAAGAGCGGCATCATGACATCACGCTCATTGCTAATCTCCCGCGCTTTCGCCGCCACGTCTTTCTGGGCGGGGCTCTCAATCCTGATTTCGACCGATTTGCAGGCCGCAGCCACGTACCCGCCGCCCCTGTCGGTCGAGACGCTTAACGGCAAGCTTTCTGCAACGCTCGACGCGGACGCGCGCGCTGCACTGCAGAGACAGAATATTTCCAGCAGCCTCATCGTGGAAATCGGCGGCAAGGTGGTGTTGAAGGCCGGCTATGGCTGGGCGAACCGCGAGCGCAGGATTCCTTTCACCACCCGAACAATCGCCCAGATCGATTCGCTGTCGAAGCAATTTACGGCAATGGCCGTCGTAGCGCTTTGGCAGGGCGGCAAGGTCGATTTCTCGAAGCCGGTCAAGGCATACCTGCCACAGACGGCGGAGCCGGTCGCATCCGTAACGCTGGACCAGCTTCTCACGCACACTTCTGGAATGCCGCTTTACTGCGGAGACGATTTCGCGCTCCAGTCGAAGACGACGCTGCTTTCCAAATGCGCGGCCAAACCGCTGGCCTTTCGTCCTGGCAGCAAGTTCGCCTACTCGAATCCCGAGTACAGCATTTTAGGTGTCCTTGTGGAAAAGATCAGTGGCGAGTCGCTGGACACGTTCATAAAGCAGCGCTTCTTCAAACCCATTGGGATGCACGATACTGGCTACGATTTTCCCGATGTGCCTCGCGGCCGATTCGCTTTGGGATACCTCGGATCACAGACGCGGCAGCCCTCCGACCGGCGGTTTGCACCGCTGCACGGCAATTACTGGAACGCGAAAGGAAATGCCGGGATGCAAGCTTCTCCCGACGATATGCAGCGTTGGTACCACGCGTTGTCCTCATCGGCGGCTATCACGCCGAAAATGCTGGAGCAGGCGTTGAGACCTCGTTTTCGGGAGAATGACGATATCTGGTCGGCCTATGGCTGGAATGTGCGCGTCGAACATGGGCGTGTCGTCCAGGTCAGCCATTCCGGCTCCGATGATGCCTTCCTGTCGTATTTCTACTGGCGGCCGTATGAGCGAACCTTTCTCTACTTTGTCAGCAACTCCGGGACCGTGCCTGCAGTCACGCTCCTCAGAAAGATTTTGGAGGATATCAACTGCCCGGGCGGCGGCCGTTGCGTCCCTGCGCCATGATATGCGCATCAGGGTTTTCGTTTGGGCGACACTGCAGAATTGCGCATCAAGGTAGAAAGCCTGCTGGCCGAAAGCAGCCCACGCTGACGGGACAAAAAAGATGTCGTTCGTCTGCCGTGTGCTCGCCCTCCCGGCATTTGTCGGTTTGGCAATGAGCGGTTGCGCATCCGTCGAGCCGTGGGAACGCGGCAATCTCGCAAAACCACACATGGCGCTCGACCCGAACGGGTCACGGACGGCGATGCGCACGCACACCTATGTCAGCCGCGAAGCGGCCGCCGGCGTCCGCGTCGTCGGGCGCGTCGGCAACGAGCCCTGGCGACTGGGCATCCGCCATCCGCGCAACCGGCACGGCGTTCTCGCCTCGTTGTCGATGCGTGAGGGCGCGCTCGCGTCGAGCGGCGACTACGAACGCTGCATCGTGATGGACGGCGTGCGCTATGGACACATCCTCAATCCAAAAACCGGCTGGCCGGTGCGGCGAATGGCAGCTGTAAGTGTGATTGACGACTACTGCGTGATGGCCGGCAGCGCCTCGACCATCGCCATGCTGAAGGAAGGCGCGGGCCCGCAAGGGCTCGACGAGCTCGGCCTGCCGCATTTGTGGGTCGATGCGGACGGCATAGCGGTTGGCCTTTGCTCGATTCCATTCATAGCTGAAGAATACGTCGGAACACTCTCGTTGATCGCCGCGGTGACGATCAGGTCCTCCTTTGTAAGGGACTCGGCAAATAAACGCTGGCCCAACGGGTGACCGTTCGATAGCAGAGCAGCGGCGTTTGGATCAAAAGCGCTTGTCGGCGTGCACAGAACAGATGCAGCGGCAACAGGTGCTCGCCGATACCCGTCAACCACACTCCATGGTGGTTGAATGGGTGCAGTAAAGCGGGCGCGCTTGCGTCAGAAGCCGCCATTCCCATCCTGACGCTGCCGGTTGACGCGCTTTTCAACCGTCGCGATCATTCGGCTTTGTACCCATTGGCCTCGTTGTTGAGCGTTCTCGCAATGTTAGGGTCGGAGCGGTGTCGGCAACGATAAACTTCGGCGACGCGCTCCTGTTTTGCAAAGCACAAGCAAACGGCTGCGCGCCCGCGTCGGGTAGGGGTACGTCATGGCGAGAAGCTTTCTTTTCGATTCGGAATTTGTGGACGACTTTGCGAACGGGTCACCGCACTCGGCTGCATCTGGCCAACCCTTCTCTCTCGGCGAACCAGGTTATGCAAATTCCGCCCTGATCGGCGGCTACGGCGCACTCACCCATCCAGTGGCCGCGACCATGGCCGTCCCGCTTCCTCCCACCACGCCTGGCGATCCTTCGCTGACGGGTTTCAATACCAGCGACACCTACAACGAAAATACGGTGAACGCGGTCCCGCAGTTGTTTGTGGGGAATCCGACGTTCGCATACGACAATTCCAACAACGATCTGCAGTACGGCGAACTCAGGCTCACGGGTGTGCTCGCCGAGGACCGCATCTCCGTTCATAATCAGGGAACGGGTGCCGGCCAGATCGGTTTTTCCGGCTCGAACATCACCTATGGCGGCGCAGTGATCGGCACGCTGACCGGCGGCAACGGCACCGACGTAGCCATAGACTTCACCAGCAACACCACCGATGCCTCGGTGCAGGCGCTGTTCCAACAGCTCACTTACGCCGACGTGAGCGACACACCGACGCCAGATCGGGAACTGACGTTTGGGATGTATTACCTGAACAACTCGCAGACCAACACCCTAAACCATGCCGCGCCTACGTTCGCAGAAGCAACCGGCGCCAGCAATCCGTTCAACGGGGTGACGCTCGGGAACGCCGTGACTTTCTTCGACGCAGATGGCGACGGCGATCGCGATATCATAGCCGCACGGTCCGACGGGTCGATCGCCTATTTCCGCAACGATGCCGGCGCATACACACAGCTGACGGGCGCCAGCAATCCGTTTAACGGCGTGAACACGGGCGAGAGCGATGGCGTGCCCGCCATATTCCACTATTCCGGCTTTCCCAACTTCAATCTCGAAGTGGGAACCTCAACCGGCACTATAAAGGAGTACGTCAATCAAGGTGCCGGTTATATGCTTGCGACACTGTCCGAATTTAATGGCGTTAACGTCGGCGGCAATGGCACCCCCGCATTTGTCGACATCGATGGCGACGGTGACCTAGATCTTTTCGTCGGTGCGGCAGATGGGACGATTCAGTACTACTACGACGACGGGGCTTCCAGTCCAAATTTCGTCCACGAGACCGGGTTTTCGAATCCTTTCAACAACGTGGATGTCGGTTCGAATGCCAGCGTGGCCTTCGGCGACTTCGACAACGATGGCGACTTCGACGCCGTGGTTGCGAGCTCGGACGGAACCATCCACTATTTCGAAAATACCTTCGCGTCCTATTTCCCGCAGTTTGCGGAACGGACAGGCGCAGCAAACCCGTTCAACGGCATCACCGTCGGATCGGCAGCGCATGTCGCAGTTGCCGATGTCAACGGCGATGGCAATCCCGATCTGGTTGTCACGGACGCCGGCGGCAACGCCCGCGTTTTTCTGGACAATGTGCCGTCCACGTCGATTCACATCCACGTCACCCCGCAAAGCGAAGGGCCGTCTTTGACCGGGCTCGGTCCCGATCCGGTGTTCAGCGAGGGTGTCACCACCGCCAATCTCAATTCGACAGTTTCGTTCACCGCGCAGAACAACAATTTCAATGGCGGCGAACTGATCGTCTCGGGACTGGATCCGCTGGACCGGCTCAGCATCGAGAACCAGGGCACCGGCGCGGGCCAGGTAGGCACGTCCGGTTCAAGTGTTACTTACGGCGGCGTAACGATTGGCACGTGGTCGGGTGGCGTCGGGCATAATCTCGTCGTTCATTTCAACGCCTCGGCGACGACCACCTCCATCCAGGCGCTTTTCGATCATTTGCAGTTCACCAGCGTCGGCGATTCGCCGACCGAGTTCCGCACACTCTCCTTCTACGTCACGGATGCGGCCGGCGAGGTTGCCAATGGTCCTTTCGAGCCCTCTTTCAACTACGTCTCAGCCTTTGACACCCAGAACCCCTTCTATGGCATCAATACCGTGTCCAGCATCGGACCCAGAGCGGCACCTGGCTTTACCGACTACGATAATGACGGAAATCTCGATCTTATAGTTGGTCAGCAGGACGGTACGCTCGCCACCTTCCACAACAACGGCGACGGCACATTTAACGAATTGACCGCCGGCACCGGTCCCTTCGGCGGCATTTCCGTTTCCGGAAACGCCAAGATCAGCTTCGGTGATCTCGACCATGACGGTGATATGGACCTCGTGGTCGGCGGCACCGACGGCACTCTGCATTATTTCAAGGACAACGCCGGCACCTACGTGGAGCAAACCGGCGGCAGCAATCCTTTCAATGGGATCGATGCCGGCGCCGACAGCGCGCCAACTTTCGTCGATATTGACGGTGACGGAGATCTCGATCTTGTGGTTGGTGGTGCTTCCGCAGACGGAGGCGTCGGCACCGTCTATATGTTCCAGAACAATGGCGGAGTGTTCACGCAGCTGACCGGCGCGAGCAATCCGTTCAACAACAACATCGTTGCGGGGACGCACGTCAATGCATCCTTCGGCGATGTGGACGGCGACGGCGATCTCGATATGGTCGTAGCCGGCGACAACGAGGACGTGCAGTATTACGAAAACACCGGTACGCGGACGGCGCCCGTCTTTACGCACGAGACCGGTTCGAATAACCCCTTCAATGGTGCCTATACCGGCGGGGATAGCACTGTCACCCTCGTCGACTATGACCACGATGGCGACCTGGATCTCGTCGCCGGTGGATCCAACGGGGGCGTCAGTTCGCTTTATTATTTCCAGAACAACATGCCGCTGCCGAACCTTCTGGTTCAGGTTACGCCCGTCAATGACGCGCCAGTCGTGGCCACAAGTTCGGTCAGTGTCGGGAACATGTTCGAGGACGGCTCACCGAACGCCGCGCCCGTATCGACTATCGTGACAAGCGCCTTTTCGGATCCCGACGGCAACAGCTCGTCCACGGGAATGCTTGGTGGCATTGCGATTACCGGGAACGCCGAAAGCGGCCAGGGGACCTGGCAATATTTCGACGGTTCGGGTTGGCAAAACGTCGGCACGTCGATCTCGGACAGTTCGGCACTGGTGCTCTTGCCCTCCACACTGCTTCGCTTCGTTCCCAGCGCGAATTTCAACGGAACCGAGCCTTCGCTGACCGCGCATCTGGTCGACAGCTCGTTCTCCGGTAATGTCGGCGATCTCGTCGACGTCAGCGGAGGCAACACCGGCGGCGCGACGCCTTACAGTACCGGCACGTTCACCATTGCCGGCAGCGTGGTGGCGGTGAACGACGCGCCTGTCGTCGCCCAGTCTTCCGTCTCGCTCCTTGCGGTGGATGAAAATACGGTCAGCCCGGCCGGTCAGACAATTGCGTCTTTCGCATCCGCGGCGTTCTCGGATCCGGCCGACGCCGCGTTCGGCGCCACACCCAACAATTTCCTTGGCGTCGTCATCATCCAGAATACTGAAACGACTCAAGGTCATTGGCAGTACTCCGACGACGGCACGACTTGGACCAATGTAGGTCACCCAAGCGCCGTGGACGGATCGGGGCTGGGCCTGCATGCGGATACAGAGCTGCGCTTTGTCCCGGCCTCGGGCTATAGCGGTGCTGCGCCCACGCTGAAGGCTTATCTGATCGATGACTCCTCAGGAGATTTCTTCGGCACGGGCGAAAGCGACTTCGATATTGAAGTTCCCAGCGATCACGGCGGCTCGACGCCGTTTAGTGCCGCGTCCTTCACGATTGGCGAACCGATCAATTTTGTCGATCAACCACCGGTGGTGACTCCGGACAGTGACGCCGCTGTGGAAGGCGCCGCCGCCGCGGGCGGCAATGTGCTGACGAACGACAGCGATCCCGACGGG
>DASXGS010000136.1:0-2413 GCA_036488975.1 Rhizomicrobium sp.
ATTGAGGGGTTGGCCGGATTGCTGCCCGGCATCCGCACCATCTGGATCGAAATGGTGGATGCGGCCGACGCCTCCGGCGAGAACGACCGTATTCGGTCGCTGCTTTCGGCGCACGGGTTTGTCGAACGAAAGCTTGCGGGCGCTCCTCAGGAGCGCAACCGGCTGTTCGTCAATCGTGCGATGGAAGATTGATCAATCCCGCGTGGCTCGGAGTTCGCCGCCGGCTTCCGCCACGCGGCTTTCCAGCGGCATCGAAGCCAGCTCGCTGTCCACATGCAGCCGCTCGACCAGGAAATCGCGCAGGTCGGGCCCAAACAGGCGGATGCCGGAGGCAACCTTCACGGTCGCCGGATTGACCTGCTGATCGTGAATGCGGATCTCGTAATGCAGATGCGGGCCGGTGGTCATGCCCGAATTGCCGCTATAGGCGATCACCTGTCCCTGCCGCACGCGCGAGCCCATGTGAATGCCCGGCGCGAAGCGCGAAAGATGCCCGTAGGCGGTCGAATACCCGTTCTGGTGATCGACGCTCATGAAGTTGCCATAGCCGCCCAGTCGGCCCTCTTGCTTCACAACGCCTGAGCCCGCCGCCATCACCGGCGTTCCGATCGGCACGCCGAAATCGATGCCCTTGTGCATACGGCTGTAACCGAGAATCGGATGGAAACGCATACCGAAGCCCGAAGTGATGCGGGCGCCGTCCACCGGCGTTTTCATCAGCATGCTTTTCGCGCTTTGGCCCTGCGCATCGAAATACTCGGCCGGTTCACCCTTCGCTTGATAGCGATAAAGCGCGATGGTCCGGCCGGCGAGGTGCAGCGCGGCATACGAAATATCGCCTTCCTTAGCGGGCTGGCCGTCGGGCGTGTAGTAGTAGTTGTACAGAACCTCGAACGAGTTGCCGGGCTTCAGGTCGCGCTGGAAGTCCACCTCATACGAGAACATGTGGATCATCTTCACCACGACATCGGCGGGAATGCCGGCCTGCATGGCTGCAAGGTAAAGGCTCGAATCCACGGTTGCGCCGGCGCGGTGATAGCGCGCCTGCAGCGTCTTGTGCACATCGTTGGCGGTGAACTGGCCATTCACACCCCGGGTGATCGTGATCTCATGGTCGACCGCCGGCGAATACGAGAGCGACAGCAGTTTGCCGACCGGTGTTTCCGGCACGTCTTCGATGGCGCCGCTGCCGGCGTCGTCGTCGATCATCGAATCGTTGGCGCCCGGTGGCGGCGTGTAGATGATCTGCGCCACCGGCCGGTCGGGAACGGTGGTGAAGCTGATGTCAAACGACTCGCCCGCTCTTACCGCCTTGGGATCGTAGACGCGCGCCAGCGCGAGAATCACCGCATTGGCTTCCTGCTGCGACACGCCCGCATCAGTCAGCGCGCCGACCAGACTATCGCCGCGGTCGAGCGTGATGGTGCGGGTATCAAGCCCGGAATTTTCGTCGCGTCCGCCGCGTTCATCTGCCAGCTGCTGGTCCAGTGAAGCGGGCGCCACCCCAAGGGTGGGCGTCGATTCGGCCATGCTGCCGGAGGGCGTCAGCCCGCTGAAATTCAATTTGCCGAGCGGCGTGCGGGCTGCGAGCTTCATGAACAGCTCGTAAGGCATCAGCGTGCGGTCATGCGCGCCGTAAGGATGCGATTCGGGTGCGAGTCCCGCCGCCAGCCATGCCACCGAACCTGCAATCAGGGCGGTTACCGACGTGGAAACCAGCGCCCAGCGTGTATCGCCGTTGGAAAGAACCTGTTCGGCAGCGCGCGCGGATTTGCGCCAGCTATTCACAATTTCCGCAAACGGAACGCCCGCGCGACTCTCCACGCCCACTCCTGTCCATCGTGCCGGCGGGAGATCGTCCCCAGCCCACCGTTGCGCTCGCCCGAATGGGCGCGCACGATTTATTGTGGCAGTCATTAGGCCCGTCAACCGGTTACTGGCGCGTTAACGAATTGGAAGTTGACCGAATTCGGCACACGCGCATGTTTCTGTTGTGGAGAAGCGCAAGCGCGGGGCCAACAGGCCGTTCAGAAACGGAATGCGCCGCGATCGGGTGCGCTTGCTGAATACCATTCACCTTCCCCCCAGAGGAAAGGTGAATGGAAATTTACAGCCGGACCAGAAGCAGTTCAGCGAGCCGGCCGTGCAGCCAGCCGACGCCGCGGGCAATGTGCAGGACCACAAAGAACAGCAGCACGCCCACGATCAGCAACAGCACCAGCCCCGGCGCCGTGTGGAACAGGTGCTCGAGCCACGGCACTTCGCTCATCTGAAAGTCGGAATGACCGGTGATGAGGCTCCAGATCGAACCGAGAGCCAGCCCCAGCGACAGCGCAATGCCGACCACCGCAATCACGAAATACGCGATGCCGAGGGGCAGCATCAGCGCGAGGTAAAACATCGTCGACCAGGT
>DASXGS010000189.1:0-26456 GCA_036488975.1 Rhizomicrobium sp.
AGAAGAGCCGGACGACCGCGCCACACCTTTCAGCAGCGCCTTCACCTTGGCGCGGGCGTTGGGATCGTCCAGCGCCCGGGCATCGAGCCGGTCGGGCGTGCCGAACGACGCGGCGAGCATGGCGAGATAGGCCGAAGCGCCGGAATTCGATTGCGTGGCGGATGTCATCAGGAAGGAAAAGCGCCCGGCGTTCACGGCATCGAGGATGTCGCTCATATGCACCGGCTTGCCGATCCAGCCGAGCTCGCGCGCCTTGCTCATGCGCACGCCCAAGATCACGGGGCTGGAGGCAATAGATTTCAGGTTCTTCACGCGGCGATGCGCATCGTAGATGTCGAGCCACAGGCTCGATGCCGGCCACACCGCGTCGAAGTCTGGCGCGTCCCCGCCTTCCAGCATCAGCCCGATGTCCAGCGAGCCCTTGTATTCGATCTGGCAATCCACGTGCTGCTGCCGGCAGAATTGCAGCACGATGGGCTCGAAGGTTTTTTCCTCCGAGCCGGCGGCAATGCGAAAGCTCTTGTGCGTGCCGCTGCAACCGCCAAGGAGAAGTGCGGCCGCCGCAAGGCCCAGGAGCGTGGCGCGAGCGAAGCGCATTATTGCGGCGACTGCGCGAGGGCGACCTTCAGCGCCTGCGTCTGGCGGTCCATTTCCTGCTCGATCTGAACCCGCTTCTGCCGCCCCTCCGCCTGGACGCGCAGCACGCCCTGAATGGTGTCGATCAGGTCCTGATTGGTGCGCGAGAGGGTTTCGATATCGACAATCCCTTTCTGCGATTGCTGCTCGATATCGATCGCCTGCGTCTTCATCATTTCGGACGCCTGGCGCATCATCTCGTTGGTGGTGTCGGTGACGGTTTTCTGCATCGCCAGTGCCTCCTCCTGGCGCGTGAGGCCAAGCAGCAGCACCATCTTCTGCTTCCACACTGGAATGGTGAGGGTGACAGAGGCCTGCAGGCTTTCGATCAGCGTGGTGTCGCCGTTCTGAACGATGCGAATCTGCGGCAGCTGCTGAATGGCAATCTGGCGCGCCTGCTGAAGATACAGCACCCGCTTTTCGAGCCGGTCGAGCGCCTGCATCGCATCCTGATATTGCTGCGCCGCCATCAGATCCTGGGTGCTGCTGTCGGCGCTCGACGCCTTGGCTTTGGCCGCCAGTTCAACCAGCGGCCCACGGCGGAATTCATCGGCGAACGCTTTGCCCGCCGCGATGTAGGCATCGAGGCTGCCGATGGAATCCTTCGTCTGGTCGTGCAGCCCGTCGAGCATCGTCACGTCGCGGCGCATGATATCGACACGCTTCTCCAGCTCTACTGTGATGCGGTCGATTTGTGCCGCCACCGTTTCGAAGCGTTGCTGGAAGCGAAAGATCTGTCGCCGCAAGCCACCGAACATGCGCGTGATGAAGTCCCGCTTCTGCAACTGCGCAGGATCTAGACCCTTGGCTTTGGCGATCACATCCGACAGCAGCGCGCCGGTGTCGCCAAGCTCGCGGTTCTTGGTCTGCGCGAGGATGCGGTCTGCGAAACCGGCGACTTCCTTCTGCGCACGTTCGCCGAACGCAGTGACCTGCGCGGTGTCCTCGATATTGATGCCGGATTTGATCGCGGCGATTTTTCCGGAATCGACCGGCACCGGTACGCTCGCGGCCGTCACCGTCTGCACTTCGCTCATCTTCCCCTCCGACGATTCGCCCACGCCAGAAACATGCACGGAATTACGCTAGCACGCTCCAGCGGATTTGTGACACTTACTATGAACCCATGCCTGTCCCGTATCGCTGCGGGGTGCTTACCGTCGAAAGATGTAGGGATTGCCGCATCGGAGGACAACCATTGCGGCTGCCATGGGTAGGCCGACATCGTGCTTGGTCATAGCAGTTAAGCCGTTCGCCACCCAAGACGAACCGCGAAATCGCGCGAACAGACCCAAATTTCGCTGCTGCTCCGATCGGACGGGTCGCGCGCTCAATGGTTGAGCACCCTTCAACCTCGCTGCGCGACCCACCCTCATTCGTCATTTGTTTCCCTAGCCATTTTCTCGGTATTGTTAAGAAGGCCAGCAAAGTCCGGCTGCGGAGGCAAGCGAGACATGAGAGCAGCGATCGCGTGGACATTCCTGGGCTTGAGTGTGTTGCCGCCACTGCCTGCGCAGGCAGCAAACCCCATCGCCGACCAGCGCCGGTCCTGCATCGATGTCGAGCCCGAAAACGCGCCATCGCCACCGCTCCAGTGCCTTAACAGGAGCATTGAGCAGGAAGTCGAGCGCGAGCGCGGCGGACCGTCGCCCGCGGCCCCCATCGACGCGCGATCGCCATCGAACGTGGTGGGCGTGTTCAACAACGACGCCGCGCACCAGATGATGGGAAATCAGTTCGGCGTCTCTGCGCACCCCCAACGACCTCACCCACTCCAAACCAGTCCGTTGATTCCAGCTCCGAAGCGGTCTTGGTGAATCGCGACTGACACAAATCTGTTATGGAGGGAAAGTAGGTTCGCCCGGCGCGGGTGTGGGCCTTAATCGTCCTCGCCAAATCAGAACGAGACCGGCAATCGACACCTGCAATTTTTGGGGGCGGGGGCTTTGGGGTGAGTGCGAGAGGGCTACCCTTAGGTACGGCTGTTTCAGGGCTGACGATCGCCTTGCTGTTCGCGCAAATCGCCGGCTCAGCCGCTGCGACGCCTCCTGATTCTGGCAAGCCCGACACCGCCGCACCGACTACTGCGAGCCAGCCGGCGTCGGCCACCGGCGCCGCGCCGGCACCCTCCGCACCGGCAGCAGTCCATCACTTCGACATTCTCGAATACGTCGTCGACGGCAACACCGTGCTTCCCGTACCTGATGTCGAAGAAGCCGTTTATCCCTACCTGGGCGAAGGCCGCAGCGCGAGCGACGTGGATCATGCGCGCGAAGCGCTGCTGCAACTCTATCGCAGCCGCGGCTATCAAACGGTCCAGGTCAGCATACCGAAACAGGGTGTTGAAAGCGGAACCATACATCTACAGGTGACCGAGAACCGCGTCGAGCGACTGCGTGTTGTTGGTTCGAACTACCATTCTCTGGAACGCATCGCCGATACGGCGACCTCGCTGTCCGAAGGCAAGGTCCCGAATGTCAACGACATGCAGAAGGATATCGGCGCGCTGAATCAGCAGCCCGATCTCAGGGTCACGCCGCGCCTTAAACCGGGCAAGGCGCCTGGTACTGTGGATGTCGACCTCGTCGTGCAAGACAAACTCCCGTTGCACGCCAGTCTTGAGCTGAACAACCAGTACAACCAGAAAACCACACCGCTTCGCTTCGTGGGTACGATGAGCTACAGCAATCTATGGCAGCTCGGTCACACGATCAGTCTCACGGCACAAACGGCGCCTCTCCGTACCTCTGACGCCAAAGTCATCTCGGGTTCTTACATGTTCCGGCTGCCCGATACGCCCTTCACCATGCTGTTCTATGGGCTCAAGTCCGACAGCGACGTTGTCGCGCTAAGCACGACCGATGTCGTTGGCAAAGGAACGATCTTTGGCGTTCGAGCCATTGCTTCGGTGCCCGGCACCGACACGTTTTATTCCAGCGCGACCATTGGTCTGGACAGGAAAAATCTGACGCAGGATGTGTTGACAGCCGGAGTGCCGAACAGCGCGCCAGTCTTATATTATCCCGTGTCGCTGGCCTACGCTCCCGTTTGGCACGATGCAAATCTGCTGACAGAAGCCAATCTGTCGCTGAACTTCGCTCTGCCTGGGCTCGGCGGTGCGAGCAACAGCTTCGATGCACAGCGCTTCGATGCACAGCGTCAGTATATCTATGGCAAGCTGGATCTGAGTGGAACGGCTTCGCTGCCGTGGGGCGGATCCGCCTTCATCAGAGTAGTGGGGCAGTTGGCCGATGGTCCGTTGCTGAGCAGCGAGCAATTCAGCGCGGGCGGGGCAAACAGCGTACGGGGTTATCTCGAGGCGGAGGCGCTTGGCGATAATGCCGTCCAGTACACATTCGAATTCCGCAGTCCATCGATCGCTGCTTCCCTTCCGGCTGCTGTGAACGACTGGCATTTTCTGGCTTTCGCGGATGCAGCTGCGCTGTGGCTGCGCGAACCTCTGCCGGGCCAGGATCGCACGACTCACATCGCCGGCGTCGGGCTGGGAACCCGATTTACCGCCTTCGATATTTTGAATGGCGCGGTCGACGTCGCCTACCCGCTGCAGGACGCGGTCGCGACGAAAGCGGGCACGCCGCGGGTGCATTTCCGCTTCTGGATGGGACTCTAGATGAAGGAGCATCCCACCCGGGTTTCAGAATTTGCGAGCCAAGACGCGTCTCAGAGCCGCCCAGCCTGTGGCAGCGGAGTTGGACATAAACACGGGGTTTTTCTTATGAAACCGGTTCGTTTTGCGAAGCCGCGAACGGGAAACGGCTGCGCCCTGCCCGGCTGCATTGGCGCGGTTGCGTTGTTAGGCTGTGTAAGCGGTGCCGCTGCCCAATCGAACGATCCTGCGGCGCAGTCTCCAGCAGCGGCGCCCGCGGCCACAAGCGCAAGCGAAGCCCAGAATCCGCCTGGCGGAATGGTTTCTACGACCACCGTCGTCAGTCTGATTCGCGCTCTCGTTGCGGACGGCGCCCTGACGCAGGAAAAGGCCGACGTTCTGGTCAAGCAACTACAGGATGATGCGGCGAGGACCGCGCGGTCCGGGGCAACCCCCGAGGCGCAGGCAGCCGCGTCCGGGAGCATTCGTGTCCCGTACATTCCTCAGAGTGTGCGCAAGCAAATCCGCGAGGAGACGAGGGACGAAATCCTTACGGAGATGGAGCAGAAAAATTGGGCACAGCCTGAGGCCGTTCCAAAGTGGACGAAACGGTTTCGCCTCTACGGAGATCTGCGCGCGCGATATGAGTGGGACCTGTTCGATCCGCGAAACTCAAATTTTTTCGTCAACTTCGCCCAGCTCGATGCGGGCGCTCCGTTTGACCTGAACAACGCTGCCGGGACGCCGCCGCCCATTCTCAATACGACAAAAAACCGGCAGCGGATGCTGTTGCGCGCCAGGCTTGGCCTGGATGCAGTCATCACGGACGATTTCAGCGCGGGAATTCGCCTGGCGACCGGGAATACCACCAATCCCGTTTCGACAAATCAGACGCTCGGCACCACCTTGAACAAGGACAATTTTCTGCTCGACCGCGCCTATCTCGATTACCATCCGCTTTCCTGGGCTAAGGTACAGGTCGGGCGGTTTCCCAACCCTTGGTTCTACAGCGATCTCGTCTGGGATGACGATATCGCCTTCGATGGTGTGGCCGCGGAGTTCAACGGTGCGGTCAACGACGAATTTTCCCTGTTCGGCACGGCGGGCGCATTCCCCATCGAGAACACGCCCTTCAATTTTCCGGATAATTCGATCTTCAAAGGAGACAGCCGGGACAAATGGCTCTTCGGCGCTCAGATCGGGGAAGAGTGGCACGCGACCGACCGGGTAACGCTGAAGGTCGGAGCCGCCTACTACGACTATGACAATTTGGAAGGTTCGTTATCGCAACCCTGTATCGCCAATTCGGGCGCCGATCCCTGCTCAACCGACAATTCAAGACCGGGATTCCTGCAGAAAGGCAACACGCTTTTCGCAATCCGCGATCTTGTGTCGACGGCGGTGAATCCGCCGCAATTCCAATATTACGGCCTTGCGTCGCCGTTCCACGATGTCGATCTGCGCGGACGCGTGGATTACGCGATGTTCGGCCCTGTCCATGTGATGTTCGATGGCGATGTCGTCAAAAATCTCGCCTTCGACACGGCAAAAATCAGCGCAAAAAATCCGGTGAACAATAGCGGAGCCTCCGGCAAGTTTGACGGCGGGAATCTCGGCTACATGGCGGGACTGACCGTCGGCTATCCCGTCGTCGAAAACCTCTGGGACTGGAACGTGGGCGTGGCATACAAATATCTCGCCTCAGATGCCGTTCCCGATGCCTTTACCGACTCGGATTTTCATCTGGGTGGAACGAACGCGAAGGGGTATGTGGTCGGCGCGACGCTTGGGGTTGCACCAAACGTCAACATCCTCGCCCGCTGGCTGAGCTCAACCGAGGTGACAAGTCTCCCCTTGACTGTGGACGTCGTGCAGGTGGACGTGAATGCGCGGTTCTAAGCGGCTTGCTTCGGGATTTGTTTTCGCAGCTTTTTGCTGCGGTCTCGTTTTCGCTTTCGCTGCCGCCCAAGGGGACGAAAATGGGGGTGTAGAAGAGCAGCTTCGCTCTGCGCTGCGCGATGCCGTTCTCAAGGCGCGCAATCTTGAGGATCAAAATGCATCTCTGCAGGCCCAGCAGATGCAGGCCGAACGAGAGCGCGCCGAGATTGCACGCAAATATGCGGACGATGAGAAAGAGCTTGCGGGGCTGCGGCAGCGGGCCACAACGGCGGAAAGCGCGCGCCGGACGGAGAGCGCGGCGGCACAACAGAATATTTCAAAACTGCAATCCGCTTACCAACAGGCATCCACGACGGCGAGCGGATTGCAGGGCGATATTCAGCGAATGACGGCTGCCGCAGACCGGTTGCACCGGCAGATCGATGCTTGTGCGGCAAAGAACGAGCAGCTGTATTGGCTCGGCCATCAGGTGCTCGAGCTCTACGATCACAAGGGCCTGCTTGACGTTGCGGGCGAGGCCGAACCCCTCACCCAGCTGCGACGGATCGAGACGGAGAAGACGGCGCAAGATTACGAAGACAAGCTTCGGGCCAATCGCCAGGCGACGCCATCCCCCAATGGCGCAACGCCTTGAGTCCGGGGGACCGCAGATTGCGCACCCTTTTTCGACGCGGAGTCCTGGCGTCGATCTGCTTTACGCCGCCACTGCAGACGTACGCGGTAAATCCTGATTTCGCTGCCACATTCGGAGGGACCTCCGTTTCGGCGGCGGATCTGGACGGCTACGTTCGGGCCCTGAGCCCTGCGGTGCGAAAGCAAGCCCTGGCAGACCCAAAGCTTCTGGAGCGGCTCGCCCAGTTGGCCGTGGTGCGGGTGGCCCTGCTGAAGAAGGCCGAGCAGGAGAAATGGCCGCAGCGGCCGGACGTCGCCCGCGAAATAGCGGAGGCACGCAATGCCATCGTGCTTCGAACCTATCTGGCGTCTGTCACGAAGGTGCCGCGGGGTTATCCGTCCGAAGCGGATATCCGCTCTGCCTACGAGCTGAACCGCAGCAGCTTCATGGTGCCGCGCAGCTATCATGTCGAGCAGATTTTCATCGCCTCTCCTTACGGCGACAAGAACGCGGCGACGGCGCAGAAGCGGGCGGCTCAACTTGCACAAATGGCGCGAGGCAACCCCGCCCGGTTCGAAGACCTCGCGCGCAAGAACTCGCAGCATCAACCCAGCGCATCCAAGGGCGGCGATCTGGGATGGGTTGTGGAGAGCCAGATTCCGCCGCCAATGCTGAGCAAGATCGCGGGGCTCAGGCGTGGTGAAGTCAGCGATCCCATCCGCAGCGCTGTCGGCTGGCATATTGTCCGGCTGCTCGATACCAAACCGGCCGGTGTCCGGCCGTTGTCGGAAGTCAGGGATTCAATTGCCGCGTCGCTGCGTCAAAGCCGGGCTCAGAAGGAGCAGCAGAATTATATCGCCGCGATGATGCAGAAGAATCCGATCCGGCTGAACCCCGAGCGCCTCCGGCAGTTGTTTGCAGCGGCCCGCTGAGAAGTGCGCCTTACTCAGTCCAGCGGAATCGGAGCTCTTTTCCAAAGGTGTTCACGTCCGGTTTAGATCGGCCACAGTCACAAAACTGCATAAATGTACAGGTAATTACACAGCCGCCGGGGGCGGCCTTTGAACGGTTCTGCTGACATTCGTCGGTGGCCTCCGCCAAGGCCTGTCTCGTCTCGCAAAAAACACAAACCCAAACCTGGAAGAGGTGACCACATGTCGAATTCCGTCCTCAAGGGGGGACTTCTCGGGAGCGCAGCGGCGGTATTGCTCGCGACCACCTTCGTAGCCCCGGCTTACGCCATCACCCCGCTGTACAGCGGCGGCGGCACTCTCGCCGAAAAAGTGTACCGCGACATCATGAACTGCTATGGCAACCATTCGGGTGGCGATACCACCGCGAATCTCGCCGCCCCGCCGGCCACCTGCAATCTGGCCACGCCCTATAACAACGGCGTCGAACTCCTCTACGCCGGCGTCGGCAGCGGCAACGGCTTGACGAGCTACGACACCGACGATGCCAGTCACCTCACGGACATCCCGTCGGGATCGACCTCGAAAAAGGCCGACAACCCGCCAGTTCCCTCCACGTCAGATTTCGGTCCGTTCTATGGAACGGGCACCGGTGCGAGCTGGGTGCCGAATGGCGATGACAGCGGTCCGTTCTTCCCGAAGATGTCCTTCGCGGGCAGCGACGACCCATTGGGTGCCTCGAACATCACCGCCTACAACACCAACAAGAACGGCTGGGGCGCACCGATCCAATTTCCCGGCGTGATTGCGGCGGTTGCCCTTCCTTACAGCCCCTCAACGGTAGACACCTGGCGTGAAGCCGGCGTGAAGCCCACCGGCGGCAGCAGCAACCTCGATCTTTCAACCAACACCTGGTGCGGCATCTTTACCGGCGCCATCACCGACTGGAGCGATTCGGAGATCAAGGCCGACAACAACGGCAGGGCGCTCGTGGGCGGTCCGGCCAACGGAAACACCCATCCCATTACTGTTGTGTACCGCTCCGACGGCAGCGGCACGACATTCCTCGAGTCGAATGCGCTGATCCACCAGTGCAACGATACCGATCATCCATCGACCCATCCAATTCCCGCGGAATGGCTCTCTGCGTCGGGCAATTCCGCTAACGCCGGCAACACGAAATTCTTCCTGAACGTTGCCGCCGGGCCGGGGCTTCCTTCCAACTTTGTCGGCCAGAGCGGCAGCAAGGCGCTCCGCGATTTTGTGCATAACAACAATGGATCCATCTCGTACGTTTCGCCGGATTTTGTGCTTCCGGTCGACACCGGTGCCACGACCGTCAAGTCGGCGAACATGCAGACTTGGGCCAGCTTCGTTGCTGGAGGCAAAAAATGGGTTGCTCCAACGGCAACCACGGCAGCCGACATCATGGTCGGCGTTGCGCCGCCGTCTGCCCACAAGGCGAGCTGCCCCATCGGAACAGGTTTTGGCCAGTCGCCAGACGGACGGTGCTCGCATAACGCACTGAACTGGGGCGTGACCCAACCGAAGCCCGCGAGCAAGGGCGCATGGCCGGCGGGCGGCTTCACCTTCATCGACATGTACACCTGCTATCATGACGCAGGCGATGTCGATGCGCTGGTCGGTACGGCCTCGGGGAGTGAGGGTTACTTCCCTTGGTATTACGGTACCAGCGCGGTCAACGGTGGCCTTCCGGGCAATTCGCTGGCGTCGAACGGCTTTGCGCCAGTGCCGGGGAACTGGAAAACTGCGATCATCAGCCTGCTGACGAGCGATCTGCAGACCAAAGTCTCCACGCCCAGGACGCGTCGTACCGGGTGCCTTGGAGTGAAGGGCACCGGAGCGTAATCCACCCGCATTTCATCTAAAGAGTACCAGTGCGCCGCGCACGAGATCGTAATGCTCTCGTGCGCGGCTTTCTTTCCGGTTGTGGGCCGCTGGTTTGTCGTCACAAAACCTTCTCAAAACTCAAAGATGGTTGCGAAACTCGCGCGATTATAATGCCGGTCGGCCGGGGGTGTCGTGATCATCGCACCGAAAAGAAAACTTCGGTTGCGCCGGACATTATGTGCTGGCGCAAGCACGCTGGCGCTCTTGGCATCATTCGAAGTTGCGCCGCCGGCCGAAGCCGGCAGCGCGGCTTCCATACTTTCGCCCACCGGCCTCACGCAATTCTCCGCGCGCGCCGCGCAGGCCGCTTCGAATCCTTCTTCCGATCCTGCTCTCGTTGTTTCCAATCCCGCTCTTCAGGCGCAGATGGCTTTGTCGGCCGGCAACCTCAAGCGCGCCGCCGATGATTTCACGCGCCTGACGGCCGCCGAGGCGAGTGCCAGCGCAAATTCACAACTAACGCTGAACGGCGTTTCTTTGTCGGGCAGCTCATGGAACGGGAGTGTTCTTTCCGGCCTCAATCCGAGGGACACGGATCCTTCGCTGTGGATCAATGCAGACCCGCTGCAGAAAGACACTTCCACCGCGACCGCAACGGTCAAACAAACGGGGACCAACGCCCTTCTCACCTGGCAAAGCTTCGATCTCAACAAGGGCGAGAAGCTTGTCTTCGACCAGCAGGGACATGCGGACTGGACGGTTCTCAATCGGATTGTGGCCGGCCCTCCGGATGCAAATGGATCGCGCCTTGTCGCCTCGCCTTCGATGATTCTTGGGGCCATCGAGGCTCCCGGCAGCGTCTACATCATCAATCCCAACGGAATCATTTTCGGCCCGACCGCCAAGATCAACGTGCATTCGCTGATTGCGTCCACTCTCGATGTGGGCTCCATCGCCATGACCGAGGATGAGCGTAACAATTTCTTCCTGCACACCGGCATTCTCGGCAACGGGAGTTCAATTCCCGATGAAAGCTTCTCGTACAATCCCAGCGATCAGGTCGTTGAAGGCGGCATCCGCATCGATGCGGGCGCAAGCATAACGACCAGCCTGCTGCCGCGATCGGTCTCTCCGGATGCCGGCGGGTTCGTTTATCTTTTCGCACCCAACGTCGTGAATCGGGGCTCGATCTCGACGCCTGCGGGTGAAACCATGATGGTCGCCGCCCAAGCGGTGCAGCTGATTGCGAACGCCTATCCCGACGGCGGAGTACCTCAAAGCGGCGAGTTCCGGGCCGTTGGCGTGAACACCCCGACCGCTCCGCCCAACCAATTCACGCCGATTGCTCCCGATCCTTGGCGGCTCGACGGACCGCCAAGCGCTCTCATTTCCACGCCGGGAACAGTGACGAACACCGGCGTGATCGATGCTGAGCGCGGTACGGTCATCCTAAACGGCGACAATGTCGCGGTCGGATCGGCGACCGACGGCGGGATCATTCGTGCCGATACGAGCATCACCCGAAATGGGCAGATATTTCTCGATGCACGTCTGACGCTGAGTCTCGAAAATGCCGATATACAGATTCTTCCCGATGAGAACGGCGAAACCATCCCGCAGAGCGCACTGTCCAATTTTCAACCGGGACAGATCGAGATGCGGGGCCATGCGATCGACATCGACTCCGGCACCTTGCTGATCGCGCCGGGCGCAAACGTCTCCGCATCGACGAATCCGTTCACGTTCCTCACCATCTATCCGGATGCGGTTCTCGAACAGATCGATCTTTCCGCGCCAACCAGAATCTACATGGCCGACGACAGCACGATCGATGTATCCGGTCTGCTCGACGTCGTTCGCCCGATGTCGGACAATTTCATTACGTTCAAGCCGTTCGGAAACGAGTTTGCGGACGATCCCCTGCAACGAAACGGTGCGCTTCGAGGGCAGGAGCTTACCGTCGACATACGCCAGACCGGCACGCTGAACGGCGTCCCCTGGGTTGGCACGCCGCTGGCTAATCTGACGAGCTACCTCGGCGCCGTCTCGCAGACGCTGGACCAGTTGCTGACCACGGGAGGACACGTCACCCTCTCCTCCCCCGCATCTGCCGGGGGAGATATCGTTTTGCGAACCGGCTCCGCCATCAACGTCGGCGGCGGTTACATCCAATATCAGTCCGGATTGGACACCAGCACCAAACTCGTCACGGCGGATGGCCGCATCGTCGATATCTCGCGGGCAAACCCGCTGGATACGTATGTCGGCGTTGCCGGCGTAACGGAGCTGCAGCATCCGCATTGGGGTTCCACCACAACGGAAACCTTCACCAGTCCGCTCCTGACGGGCGGTACGGCTGAGGCCGGGTATATTCAGGGTCGCGACGCGGGCGGCATCACGCTCGATGCCGGCGCCTACGTTCTCGATGGAAAGTTCTACGCAGGCGTGATCGCAGGCGAGCGCCAGCGTGCTGCGGGTCTCAAGGACTCGAGCTCCACAGCGAACACCATAGCTGCAGATCCAAATGCCATGCCGAACGCCGGCTACTTCATCATGGCCGGACGCAACAACCTGACGATCAGCGCCAGCGTCGATCCGCTGGGGAGCGATTTCACCGACGCCGACCAACTGCCCACGGACAAGACCGACACCACTCAGGTTTCGTCTACTTCGTTTTCCGATGCGAACTTCGGGAAGATTTCGTTGAACTTCGGCGGTGCGCTCGAGGTCACCAGCGACGCCGATCTGGAAGTTGTTCCCGGCGGCTCCATCGGCCTCGGCGGCGGCAGTGTGGATGTGGAAGGCAAGCTTGTCGCGCATTCCGGGACGATTGCAGTGGAGTCGACGGCGCACATCGCCGGCGACGATCCGACCAATTCGGCAACGTCCTATGTGCCCGTCGATCCTGACAGGCCTAGTATCTTTGACCTCGTCATCGGCAAGGGCGCCGTCCTGGATGCGAGCGGGCTGTGGGTGAATGATACCGGCAAATCCGCGACAGACCTGATCGGCGGAGCCTTTATCGATGGCGGCACCGTCTCGCTCAAAACAGACGCGCGGCAGGCGCAATGCACGACCGCGGCCTGCACGTCGTTGCCGGGACTGAACGTTCCGGCATACGTCGATCTCACCGGCGATATCGTCCTCAATGACGGCGCTTCAATCGATGTTTCGAGCGGCGGGCGCATTACCGACCGCGGCTTGTTTCAACTGGATTCGCTGGGGCGCACCGCGGGCAAGGGCGGCAATGTCGCCCTTCAGACCTATGTCGGCAGTTTTACGCCCAATGTCCCTACGACGACGCTGCTCACGGCAACGGTGGAGTTACCTGGCTCTGATGGCACTTCGTCGGGCAATGCGCAGGCCCTTTCGAGGCTGATCGATGCTTACGGCTTCTCGCAAGGCGGTACATTCTCGCTTCAGGTACCGACGATTACGATCGGTTCCACGTCGGCGTCCACGCCCTCCTCCGGCTTTGCCCTCTCGGCTGGATTCTTCAACGGCAATGCGTTCGGTTCCTACAATCTGAATGCGGTGGCCGGCAGCCTGGTCGTGCTTCCGGGCACCAGCCTCGTCCTCAAGCAGAAGAACTTTGTGCCGGCCCCGGGCCTTGAAAGCGTACCCACCGGAACGAAAATCTCCGACTTGGCGGATGTAGGATACCAACCCGGCTTCGTCCGGGCGCCGGTGAACTTGAGCCTCTCGGTCACTTTGCCGCCTCTCGCCAACGCTCCTTACAATTCTGATGCCCCCCAAGATCCATCTCTTGTCGCGCTCGAAGTGGGAGAGGGAGCCCAGATCATCGGCGATCCCGGAGCCGCAATCAGTTTGTCTGCTGTAGGCCGCGAGTTTCAGCCTCAGATCGAGGGCGATACGTTCCCCCCGATACCCGCCCAGACCGCGGTTGCGGAAATTCTCGGGACGATCCGCGCGCATGGCGGCTCGGTCACCCTCACGGCCGGCAACGACGCGGAAGTGTGGCTGGGTGCGGACAGCCGGATCGATGTTTCCGGCATATCACTCATCGATTCGCGGCAAACCTTGTACCGCGCCGGAACAGTGCTCGCGGGCGGAAAGGTCACCGTCAATGCGGTAACCGATACATCGTCCTTTGTTGGACTCTCAGGAGCGACAATTGACGTCTCCGGCGCGAGCGGGGTTTTTGAAGTTCCCACGCCGCAAACGGGAACGGCGTCAAGCCTGAAATTCGTTCCCACCCATGTCTGGAGCGACGCCGGTTCCATCACGCTCAATGCCTCGACCCTGCTTTACGATGGCGGGTTTGTCGCCACACCGGGCTCGAACCTTGGCAATGGCGGTTCGCTGACGATTATCGCGCCGCAGCTGACCTCGCCTGGCAGCGAAGTCATCACCGTCACGGGAACAGGCGATATCGTGCCGGAGGGCCTGAACCCAACCGATCAGCTCGGCGATCTCGCCGGCCTGGTTCACTTTTCGGCCGACCGCCTCACCGGAAGCGGCATCGCCAATCTCACGCTGTCCATGGGCCCGACGCTTGGCGATACCGTCAGCACATCCCAAGGCAAATTCGCGCCGGGCACCGTCGATTTCAGCGGCAATGTGGCAATTGCGGGGCTGAACAATCTGGTGATCGACGCGTCGCGCCTGGTGTTGACTGACATGGTGGCGCCGACCGACCCGACCGGCTGCAATGTGTGTCTTGGTGCCAACTACTTAGCGCTGCGTGGTGCAGGAAGCCCGCAGGGCAATTCGCCCCAGGCGGGCACCGGGGTACTGCGGATCGCAGCAAACACCATCGATATTGCGGCCGGTGGTTTCGATACTTCGGGTTCCGGCAATGTGCTCTCAATATCGGGGGTCGCGCAAACCTACTTCGTGAGTGCCGGCGACATTCGCCTGCGTGTGCCTCTTGCGAATGTGACGCCCGATCTGGCGCCCGGGGATTCGCCGTCCGGTGAGTTGATCACCGCCGGCGATCTGACGCTGCAGGCGGCCCAAGTCTATCCCATATCCGACGTCGATTTTACGCTGAAGTCGATTGCGCCGGATGGCACGATTTCGTTCGTTGCGGGATCGGCCCCGAAGTACGCGCCGTTGTCCGCCGGCGGCCACGTAACCGTCAGCGCCGCTCACATCGATCAGTCCGGCGTCTTGCTTGCTCCTCTGGGGACCATTCGCCTCGGTGCGCAAACGCGCGCCGATCTTAGTCCCAACGATCCCACCTCCAATGTCGTGCCGACGCTTTCGGTGGACTTCGGTGCGGGAAGCGTGACCTCGGTATCGCTGGACGGCCAGATCGTACCGTTTGGGCAGACGGCAAACGGAACGAGCTGGAGCTACGATTCCGAAACGGGGCAGCCCCTTAAGCAGCCTCCCGCGAAGAACCTCATCGTCAACGGACAGGCCGTCGACGTCGCACAGGGCGCGACAATCAATCTTTCCGGTGGCGGCGACATGCAGGCCATCGAATTTGTCCCCGGCACGGGCGGCTCGCGCGATGTGCTCAGGGGAAATGTCTATGCGGTGATCCCGGGTTACAATCCCTCCGTCGCGCCGATCGATTTCGATTTTGCGCTCCAATACGGCGACGGAATGCCGGCGGTCGGGCAGAGCGTGTATCTGTCGGGAGAAGCGGGTCTGCCGGCGGGATACTACGTGTTGCTGCCGGCGCATTACGCGACCCTGCCTGGGGCCTATCGCCTCACCGTGGTGGGGAACTCCCAGTATGCATCGCCCGCCCTGAACAGCGTGCTACCCGACGGTACTCTGCAAATGGCGGGCTATTTTGCCCAGCCGCAGAACGGCACGCGGGATGCCGTCAGACAACTGTTCGATGTCCAGTCCTCTACCGTCTGGAGGCAGTACAGCGAATTCGACCAGACGACCGCCGATCAATTCTTCGGCAATCCGAAGAATTCGTCCGTCCCGCCGCCGCTCCCGGAAGATGCAGGCCATGCGGTGTTCAGCGCGATCGACACGCTGAACCTGGAGGGTCAGATCGATTCTCAGCCCACTGAATCCGGCCGCGGAAGCGAATTCGACATCGTCGGACAGGATCTGCAGGTTCTCTCCTTCGGCGAGACCGCGAGTGAAGGGTATCTCGGCCTTGACGCCACACAGCTTTCGAACCTCGGCGTGGACAGTTTGCTGCTGGGCGGCGTACGCGAAGACAGCGCCGACGGCGAGCAACTGACGGTCGTCTCCAACAGCGTGCGGGTGAGCAACGATGCGAGCTCTCCCTTGCAGGCGGCGGAGATCATTCTGGTTGCAAAGAGCGACGCGAGCGGAACGGATCCCAACGCCTCCAACGGACTCTTGCTCGATGCCGGCAGCGTCATAAAGGCCGTTGGCAAGGTCGCCCAGCCTATGGCCAAACAGATCACCATCGGCAGCGTCGATGACAAGATTGCGGGTGACGGATCGCTGCTGGCGATCTCCAACGGACTGCCGGTCTTCGTTCAGCGAGAGAACCTAAAAGGGCTTCCTTCTGATCTCATGATCTCCGGCAGTGCAAACGGACTCACCGGCGCCACTCTCGACGGCAAGAGCCTCACCCTCGATTCGAGCGGCAACATCCATCTGATGGATGGCGCCAGCATCTCGGCGGACAACATCGCTGTCTCGGCAAGCACGTTGAATTTCGGCACCGACAATGGATCGAGCCTGAATATTTCAGGATCCACGGCTGCCGCTCTGGCGCAAGCCAGGTCGCTTTCCCTCAGAAGCACGCAAGCGCCAATCACGTTCTCCGGCGACGTCGACTTCTCCATGACCGACCCGGATAGCGTGCTTACGCTCGATTCCGCCGCTTTGGAGGATACAACCGCGACAAACAACGTCGTTCTTGCCGCGGGTGAGATTGATCTGACAGATTCCGGAACGGGCGGGTTTGCGCCGGTCGATGGCACCGGCAGTCTGACGTTCAAGGCACAAAAGATCGAACTTGAGGCAGGCCATGTCGCCTTGAGCGGGTTCGACACCGCGGATTTTGTCGCCTCCTCGGAGATTGCCACCCGAGGCACCGGAAAACTGAGCGTTCCGACGACGAATATTGTTTTCGATGCGCCCGTGTTTCTCGTGGGCGGCGGATCCGATCAGTCCATCGCGACAGGCGGGACAATCACCTTCGCGAACTCCACCGGGGCCGCGAAGCCGAACCTGGGGAACGAGATCGGCGGGGCGTTGGATGTGACCGCCGCATCGATTGACCTTGCCCAAAACGCGCTTGTTCAGGCGACGGCCGGCGGCGTCTCGCTTACCGCAACCTCCGGCGACATCACGCTGGACGCCAATGCCGAAATCGCGGCGCAGGGTTATACGCAAACCTTCTTCGATGTCACGCGTGTCGCCTCCGGCGGCACTATTCGCCTGGTTTCCGAGTATGGAAACATCGATGCCGATCCCACCTCGCGCCTCGATATCTCGTCACCCGCGAAACAGCTGGGACATGCCGGCACGATTGTGTTGGGCGCTCCCGAGGGCAGCGTTCTCTCGAACGGCGCGGCGTTCGATATGGGAATTCTCGCCGGCAATCTGGCAGGCGACAGCGGAGGCAGCCTGCTAATCGATGCCAATAGTATCGGCACCGATCTCTTCTCGGCGCCCAGCATCTTCAGCAACACCGTCGATCTGCATTTGCACTCGGGAGATCTGCGGCTTGGCTCAGACCTGACCGCTACAAGCGTCACCCTCACTGCGGATGGCGGCATGCTGACGATCGATCGCACCATCGATGCGTCGGACGAAAAGGGCGGGAACATTTCGCTGTTCGGCGAGGACGGCGTTCAGCTCACCGACGCGGGCAAGCTGTTTGCCACGGCTTCGAACGCGAACGAGCATGGCGGCGAAGTGCTCATTGGAACGCGCGATTCAGGCACCCTCGATCTGGCGGGCGGAATTATAGATGTCTCGAACCTCGCCAATCCGGGGAACGGCGGCATCGTGAAGTTGAGGGCGCCGCTGATCGGGGCCGCCGAGGACGATGTCGCCATCGACAAGGTCGTCACTGACATTCGCGGGGCGACCGGCGTTGTCATCGAAGCGTTCCACGTGTTCGATACGGAGAACAGCGCGTTCAACGGAATTATCGATCCGATCGCGCAGCCGGATTTCTACGGCCACTGCGACAACGCAGGCGCGTGCTCCGGCACATTGCTCGAATTCGTGCAGAATTTCGCGCTCTCGCAAGGCGCGCTGGACAAATTATCATCCATTTCAAGTTCCGTTCTTCACGTGCAGCCGGGCATCGAGCTGGTGAACGACGATCCCAACGTGAACCACGGCGACATCACCGTTGCCAAAGCCTGGAATCTCGGGGCCGGATTTGCCGGATATCTTGTGAATTCCACGGCCTTCGGCGGTGCGGACGGGTTGGTCCCCGTCGGAACGGTCATCACGGACGCCTACGGCAACCTGCTGCCCAAATACGCGGCCTACAAGGGATCGCTCGTGTTCGAGCCCGGCGTCAGCCAGATCACGAGCCTGGACTATCGCGTCGGCGGCAAAGTTACCGGTGAGGCGGGAACACTCACGCTCCGGGCGATCCGGGACGTTAATGTCAACAACGCGATCACCGATGGCTTCTTCAACACACGAAACGTTTTCGACAAGCAGTATCAGACCGACCTGATCGATTGGATCAACAGCGTCTACGGCCCCGGTTCGGCCACCACAGATGTGTCGAACGTCGGCGGCTACCTGATCGCCGGAGCGACGTATATGACGTCGCTGGCGGGACCGCCGCCCGTGGCGCCCTATTCCGCCGATGCGAATGGCATCAGCCCGGCATCCAGCTCAGCGGATCTGGCGCCGATCTCGGGAGCCGATCTCTTCCCATTGATCAACGATGCAAACGGTTCGATCAAAGGGACGAACGGAAACTACGACGCAGTCGGATCGTGGTCATATCGCATCGCAGCCGGAGCCGACATCGCAAGTTCGAACCCGCTGGCTTTACGTGCTCTATCGACCTTCGCCGATGACAGCGGCTCGGAAGATGCCGGTCATGGCAACGTAGTTCTGAGCGGCCATGTCGAATACAGCGTTCTCGACCCGAATACGGGCGCCAAGGTGACATACGAGACGCCCACCATCGTTCGAACGGGTACTGGTTCGATCGACATTGCCGCGGGGCGCGATTTCATTCTTGCCGATCATACTGCACCCGGCGTTGTCTACACGGCCGGCCGAAGAACAGTCGACCTGCCCGATCCTGGGTACAAGCTGCAAACGGTCGCCGATCCGGTCTTCCCCGGTCAGGAGATCCAGGTGCCGGTCGCCACGAATCCGGAAGGCTTCCTCGCGCCGAACGTTCTCGATTGCGAAGTGGGAAATTTTTGCAATCCGTATGGGCCTCTCACGCAAGCCGCTTATCCGACTGCCGGCGGTCATCTCACACTGACGGCGCAGCAGGACATTGTCGGATTCCAGGACACCTCGCTCAAGTCCGCCTACTATTTTGGGACGTTCCCCAACCGGCAATTCTTTGCACCCTGGCTGCTCGCACAGAGCACCGCCCTCGGATCGACAGATTTCGGGCCGTTCTCACCGCTGTCGGCGTATGTCTCGTCTGGGGGTAGCTTCCTTTACACGCCATCCCAAACGAGCTGGTGGATCAATTTCGGCAGCTTCGATCAGGGACTCATGAGCGTCGGCGGCGATGTGCGCGTCCAAGCGGGCCACGACATTCAGGCATTGTCCGTCTCGCTGCCGACGACTGCGCGCGTCAGCGGTGGTCTTTCCAACAGCGTCATGGATGCGTCGGGGCACGTTGTAGCGAACCTGCCGGTGATGCACCTCAACCAGAGCGGCGATCTCGTTGTTATTGCCGGGCGCGATCTTCAGAGCGGGGCGTTCTACGAGGGCTCGGGACACGCCCAAATTCAGGTGGGCGGCGCGATTTCTGCAAGTTGGTCCGTGCCGTTGAATCCATTCGATCGCAAATCCCCCGAGGCTCCCGTCTCCACGATTCTGGCGCTGGACACAGGCACGATGAACGTGATCGTTCGCGGAACAGCGGACATTGCGGGAATCGTCAGCGGCCCATCTCTGCAGAACGTGTCCGATCCAACCGGTGGAATTGGGCCGCTCTACAATTCCCTGTCAAGCTATGGCCCCGAGAGCGCTGCCCGGATCGAGTCCGTGTCGGGCGACGCGATCGTAAATTCCCTTTCGCCGATCGACTCCTATGTGCTCACCGACAACGCCGTGCAGACCAACAACGGCATCCCCGGTGCGATTTCCTACGCGTCGGTGAATCGCTATCCGGCAAATTTCGAAGCCGCCGCATTGCTCGGTAGCGTGGACGTCGAGGACTCGATCCGCCTTGCCGCATCCGACACCGGAACGCTCAACCTTCTCGCCTACGATTCGGTGATCGCCTACAATTTGCCCGGCAGCAACGGTGGGTCGCGGCCCATCAGCACCGGCCCAAGCCTGGTGGAAGCGACTTACGATCCGCTGAATCCGCTAAACGGTTTCGAGCCTGCCGCCGGTTCAACAACCTTCGATCTGGGTCCGGTTTTGCTGCACGTCGGCGATTCCGTGCCGGACGTCATATATGCGGTCACCGGTGACATCGTCTCTGGCCCCGCCGCCTTCACATCTCCACCGTTCGGCTTGCGGCCGCTGGCCTTCGAAATCGACAAGCCCGCTCAGATTCACGCCGGCCGCGACATCGTGGACTTTTCCTTGTTTGGCGAAAACCTCACACCGACAGACGTGACCTCGATCGTCTCAGGGCGCGACCTCTACTACACGGGTGCCTGGCAGGCGCAGCTTGGCTTCAGCGGGGGTATTCCCAACCTGAACGCTGTCGAGAACCAGGGTGGACTAAGCCTGGCCGGACCTGGCTTTTTCGATGTCGAAGCCGGCCGCAATCTCGGACCGTTCGTCACTGCAGCCGCGGATATTACCGCCAGTCAGGCCGGCGGCCCGCCCAGCGATCCGATCGGCACGGGCATCGTGAGTTTTGGCAACACGGTCACTGTCGGAAACCGGCGCATGTTCAGCGATCGCGATTCCTCAATGCCTGACGCGTTCGCGCTCGGCGCCAATAACCTTCTGCCGCGGCGTGGCGCGGACATCGTTGCGCTGTTTGGCGTCGGCAAGGGGGTGGACTACGCCGGCGTCATAGACAAGTACATCGATCCCAGCACATCCACTTCCAGCACCGATTACCTTCCGGCGCTGTCGAGCTATCTGCAGACGTTGGGCTATCCCGCGATGACGTCCGCCCAGGCGTGGCTCGCCTTTGGCGCGCTCCCGGCCGATCTGCAGCACATCTTCGTCGACAAGGTGCTGATGAGCGAGATTGGGCTGGCGAACCAGCTTGGCAGCGCGGTTGGCTACGCCATCATCAATACGATGTTCCCGGGCGCGCTCGGGTACACATTGAACGGCTTGCCCTCGGACGATTTCCAAGCGGTCAGATCCGTCCTGACAGACTACGGTTTTGGCGACCAGCAGCTGGCGCAAGGTTTGGCGTTTCTCGGCACACAGGGCTACACGGTCACGGTCGCCGGCTCGGATTTCACCGCACGCCTGGTGAATGGCGCCTATCAGCCGGTTGTGAGCGGCGTTCTCAGTCCCTTGACGGGCGATGCGCTTGCGGAATTTGACGCCAAGGTTTCCGGCGCTCTCGGCACGCCCGCGGGCCTGAACTACATTTCCGCCCAGGCAAGCACCGGCAGTCTCGATCTGCTGCATGCAACGATCAAGACGTTGCAGAGCGCTTCCGTGCCGATCACGGCGACGGATGGAACGCAGGGTCTCGCCAATGTCGGCGGAAATGTTCTGGTTCTCGGTCCCGGCGGCGACATAAACGTGGGCACAACGGCGCTGGAACTGAACAAGAAGCTGTCCAACAGTTCTCTCGGCATATTGACGCTCGACAATGGCGCCATCGATGTCTTCACCGACGCCAACGTTCTTGTGAATCAGAGCCGCATACTCACCGTTCAGGGTGGTGACGTTCTGATGTGGTCATCGAATGGCGACCTCGATGCCGGGCGAGGCGCCAAGACGACCGTCGACTTCAAGCCGCTCTCGGTGATCTTCGATCCGGCGGACCTGCAGACCATCAATCTGACGGGGCTCGTCTCCGGCGCTGGCATCGGGACGATACGATCGACGCCCGATGCTCCGACGGCCTCCGCTACGCTCCTTGCGCCGCATGGCATCGTCAATGCCGGCGATGCCGGACTGCGCTCATCCGGAAATCTGGATATTTTGGCGCTCATTATCCTGAACGCATCGAACATCGCGGCTGTCGGTTCGGTTTCGGGCGTTCCCCAGGCCAACGAAGTAAATCTGGGATCCCTCGAGAGCGCGAGCTCCACCGCCGGCAGCGCGACGAAGGCGGTCACCGACGCAATATCCAACGCGAGTCAGGCGGCGATATCTGCGGTATCCAACGCAGTCAGCATCATCACGGTCGACCTGCTGGGCTTCCAACCCTGCAACCCGGAAGATCGGCGCTGCCACCATTGAATGAGATGCGCCCGCCGTTCGAAGCAATGTCTTAAGCCGATGCTTGGATGCGCCGCCCGTCACGGTAAGTGGTGAGAAGGTCGCGGCTAGCATATTTTCTTGAAACATTTGTGACAACTCGGCGCTCGAACAGCGTTTTGTTTTGTTGTTCGCACACCCGAAATTCGATACGCCTTTCCGGCTGACGCATTATGCGCTGCGGTCGCGCCTGCGCATGCCGTTGAGAGCGCGACCGTCACAAAATCATGGCAGCCTTATTTCGAATTCGGCGTGAAATCGGAGCTTTGATCATGCGGGGATGGCATTTCTCGAGTCTTGCCGGCGGCCGCCGCCGCGCGCTGTTCGTTCTGCTGTTGGCCTTGTGCAGCTTTCCCAGCGCCGCGATGGCGTGGTGGCAGAACGACTGGTCGTACCGCAAGCAGATCGTGATCGACACATCGCCGAAGGGCGGGAACATCACTCAGAGTGCCGGCCGCGTGCCGCTTCTCATCCGGCTGCATAGCGGCAACTTCCACTTCGGCGACGCGCAGGAGAACGGCAACGATATTCGCTTCGTCGCCGCCGACGACAAGACACCGCTGGCGTATCACATCGAAAGCTTCGATCCGCTGCTCGGCATGGCGACTATCTGGGTCGACGTCCCGGATTTCCCGGCCGCGGCAACGAAGAACATCTGGCTCTATTACGGCAACAAGAAAGCGACGCCGGGCGGCGATTCCGCCGGTACCTTCGACGCCAACTACACGCTTGTCTATCATTTCGACGATGCCAAGGGCGCGGCGCCAAAGGACAAGACGGCCTATGGCAACAACGCGCAATCCGCGCCGCCGGCGCTCGACGATGGCTCGATCATAGGCAAGGGCGCCCGCTTTACCGGCGCGGGCGCGATGGCGACAGTTGCCATCCCGGCGAGCGCATCTCTGGCTGTAAAACCGGCAGGACAGTTCACGTTCAGCGCATGGGTGAAGCCGGACGCTCCGCAGCCAAACGTGGCGCTTTACTCGCGGCACGACGGCGCCGGCGAGCTGATTGTCGGTCTCGATAACGCCATACCGTTTGTGCAGGCATCCGCAGCGAAAATTTCCGGCAGGCAGGCGCTGGCGAAAGGTCAATGGAGCCATGTCGCCGTCACTGCGGACGGCCGCAGCGTCACGCTCTACGTCAATGGTCGGGCGGCCGCGACCGCGGCGGCCCAGCTGCCGGCACTAAACACGTCTTCCGTGCTCGGCGGCGATGCCCAGAATCCCAGTGCCGCTTTTGCAGGCGAAATGGATGAGGTGCGGCTGTCGCGCGTGGCGCGCTCCGCGGCGCTGATCGCCGAGGATGCGCAGGCCCAAGGGCCCACGTCGAAGCTTGTCACCTACGGTGTCGATGAAAAGCCGTCGGGTTTCGGTTTTGGCTATTTCGGCATCATCATCAAGTCGGTCACGGTCGATGCCTGGGTCGTGATCGCGATTCTCGGGATCATGGCGGCAGTGTCGTGGTACGTGATGTGGGCGAAGAATTCCTACGTCGGTTCGGTCGACCGCGCGAACGATCGATTTGTCGATTTTTATCACGAGAATGGCGGCGATCCGTTTGTCATCGAAGGCAATATCGAATCGGACGACCGTTTGCGAAGACGATTTGCGCGCTCATCGATCTACCGCGTTTTCCACGCGGGCGCCCAGG
The DNA here is from genome assembly GCA_036488975.1 of Rhizomicrobium sp. Taxonomy (GTDB): domain Bacteria; phylum Pseudomonadota; class Alphaproteobacteria; order Micropepsales; family Micropepsaceae; genus Rhizomicrobium. Next base: position 23,660 of record DASXGS010000189.1, read on the forward strand.
AAATCCGGCGGCGCGCGGGCAAGAATGGCGTTCTCGTGCTCAACGCCGAAGCGATCGAAGTCATTCGCGCGTTGATGGACGGAACCCTGGTGCGGGAGAACCAGAAGCTCTCGCGCAACATGGTGTTGCTGACCATTTCGATCTCCGGCGGTCCGTTCCTTGGTCTGTTGGGCACGGTGGTGGGCGTGATGATCACGTTCGCGGCCATCGCCGCATCGGGAGACGTGAATATCAACGCCATCGCGCCTGGAATTTCGGCGGCTTTGCTCGCGACAGTTGCGGGCCTCGGCGTCGCGATCCCAGCGCTGTTCGGGTACAATTATCTTCTCACCCGCAGCAAGAACATCACCGCAAACATGCAGGTGTTTGTGGACGAGTTCGTAACGCGCATTTCCGAAATCTATCACGAGCGCATCTATGCGCGGGCAGCCGAATAGGAGCGGCATATGCGGGCGCAAGAAGAAGACAAGGTCTACGACGATATCAACATCACGCCGATGCTCGATCTGGCGTATGTGCTGCTGGTCATCTTCATCATCATGACGACGGCATCGGTCCAGGGCATCAAGGTCGATCTTCCGAAGGCGAGTTCGACCGTCAGCCTGTCCAAGCCGCAGACGCAGGTCATCACCGTTTCCAATACCGGCAACATTTTTCTCAACGCTTATCCCGTCAGCCTCACCGACCTCGAAAACCGGCTGAAGACGCAAAAGGCGTTGACGCCGGAATTTCCCGTGGTGCTGAAGGGCGATGCCGCGGTCCAATACCAGAAGGTGATGGACGTGCTCGATCTGCTGCGGCGGCTCGAGCTCAGCCAAGTCGGGCTTGTCACCGGAAAATCGCAGCCGGGCGGATAGACGCCGCAATGCGTGACGATCTCTATGACGACGAATCCACCCCGCTAACGCGCATTCTGCGCATCGCGCTGCCGGTACTTGTGTTTGCGATCATCGGCGGGGGCATCTGGTACCTGCTGCACGATCAATCCGCCGTCCGGCGCGAGGCGCCGCCGCTGCCGACGCTACTCACGGCGCTGCCGCCACCGCCTCCGCCACCCCCGAAGCCCAAGGAGAAGCCGCCGGAACAGGAGAAGAAGGTCGAAGAGGTGCCGAAGCCAACCCAGACGCCCAAACAACTCGATGCGCCGAAGCCCGTCACCATCAACGGCCCGGCGCAAGCCGGCAACGATGCCTTCAATATCGGCGCGGGCGAAGGCGGCGGCTCAGTCGGCAACGGATCCGGCATGGGTAGCGAAAGCTACAGCCGCTACATCACCTCTCTCGTGCAGAATGCGCTGGAGCAGGACGACCGCGTCAATCACCTCGCGTTCAGCGCGCAGATCGCCGCCTGGGTCGACGAGAGCAGGCGGCTGCACATCAGACTGCTGCAGTCCACCGGCGATCCCAGGGTTGACAGCGAGCTTGTAAGCGTCGCCTCAACCTTGCCGGCACTCGACGAAGAGCCGCCTGGCCCCGGGGAGTTCCGGCTCGCCATTCACAGCCGCAGACCGGCCTGAACCGCGACGGCTGCGCGCCGCAAGATCGGACGATCCAGCGATCTCTCGATCGCTGTCAGAGCCGTAGGCTCGCGCGATCTCGCCTACGCTCAGCGAACCTCGCGGCACCCAGATGGAATCAATGGGATAGGATCGCGATGCAAATTGCGTCGCTGCTCAATTCAGTCCTGCAAAGCGGCTTTTCGATCCTTGCGGATCGGTTTCATCTAGTGGTGGTACACCCCGACACCAGGGGGCAAGCAAGCTACCGGCATTGGTTGTCCGCATGCAAACGCCCGCCTCCGCACCTCACAAGTCGCATCGGCCGGGAGCGGGAAGTGCAATTCTTTGCAGTTGCGCCTGGGGGGGTGGCAATTCGGACATACCCGGTGCTTTGGGGCCGCCTGATCGAGCTCCGCAGTCCCGCCTTTGTTACCCGCGTCCGGCTCGCCCTTCGCATCGGTCTCCGCCGGTTCATTGGTCCGCTGTTCGGTTTCGTCGGACTGCTGATCCTCCCGCGTGGTATCGCCCGTGCTTTCATGCTCGGTCTGCCCCTGCTCGCCGGCTGATTCATTCTCTTCGTTGGTCCGATCGTTTTCCTCGGCGCCGGCGTTTTCCTCGGTCTGACTGTTTTCCTCAGTCTGATCGTTGTCGTTTGTCTGATCGTTCTCGTTGGTCTGGTCATCCTCGTTGGTCTGATCGTGCTCGGAGCTTTGGTCATCGCTCGTCGCATCGGTGTCGGCGCTTGAATCGTCGCTGCTGTCGGCAGCTGGCGCGTCGTCAGACTGAGCCCAGGTTGAATGTCCGGCGGGCAAAAGGCAGATCAGTCCCGCCACCAGAGCCACGATCGGGAAATATCTCATGCCCCACCTCTGCACTCGTTCGCTTGCGCTTATGCCTTGATCCGCTTCGCGCGTGTACTGCGGGCCAGCACCTTAGTTCGCGAAGTGTTTGTTTGGTCGGAGCGGAGAGATTTGAACTCTCGACCCCCAGTCCCCCAGACTTGACGACCACTCCGAAAACTCAGGGTTTTGCTGGGTTTTTAGCCCGCCGGATGACATCGAAACACCCTGAATCACACCGAGTTTCACCCACAGATTCACCCACGGCTTGCGGGCGGTAGAACTCTCGATCAGCATTTTATGTTTCGGGGTCTCCCCGCGTACCAAAGCAACGATTGAGCATCAACGCGCTCGCTGGCGAGGCGCCTTGGCCAAAGCAGCGACCGCGCGACCGTGCCGTGCCTCAGAAGTGAATCCCCGCCGTCACCCCGAATGTTCGAGGCGGCGCCAATCCAAGGAC
>DASXGS010000196.1:0-12245 GCA_036488975.1 Rhizomicrobium sp.
TTCAGCCGTTCTGGTAATCTTAACATACAGCAGGACGGGCCCCAGGGAGGAAATCATGTGGAGTAATTTGAAATGGCTCGCCGTGGCGGCGGTGGCATTTGTGCCCGTTGCCGCGCCGGCGGCATTCGGCGGCGGCCATAGCGGTGGCGGCATGCGCGGATTTGGCGGTGGCCACAGCTTCGGCGGAATGCACGGCGGCGGCATGCACACCAGTTGGGGCGGCGGTCACGGGGGCTGGGGCGGTGGCCACATGGGATGGGGCGGGCACACCGGCAACTTCAACCGAAACTTCAACGTCAACCGAAACTTCAATCGCAACGTCAACATCAACCGCAACATCAACGTCAATCGGAACTTCAATCGCAACTTCAGCGGGAACTGGAATCGCGGCTGGCACAGTTCGCACAACGGCAACTGGAATCACGGCTGGCACAACTGGCACGGCGGGAACTGGAATCACGGCTGGCACGATTGGCGTGTGGGCAACAACTGGCATCGTGGTTGGCACAATTGGCACGGCGGGAACGGGCGCCATGGTTGGCATCGCTGGCGCGACGGCTTCGGTCACTGGCACTGGGGAAGCGGCGTCGTGGTCGGACTTGGGCTGGGCGCTGCCTATGGCGGCTACTATCCGTATGACGGATATGGCGGCGGCTATGCCGATGACGGCTACGGTGGCGGCTATGCCGATGGTGGCTATGGAGGCGACATGTCTCCTTACGACAGCTACGCCGACAGCGGATACACCGGCGACGGCTATTCCGGATACGGCAATGGCTGCAACTGCGGCTGCGACGACGAAAACGTATACGGCGACGGGCAAGACTGCGATCGTTAGTCGCCGCGGCTAACCAATTGAGCCGTCGCGGTTACAGCCGCGGCGGCTTCTCTTTTGCCGTTGCAACGAAACGGGGTGGGCGCCATGCTCGCCGAGCCTCGTTGGCTACATTGCCGCAATGCGCGTCACGATCTATCACAATCCCAAATGCTCGAATTCGCGGCGCTGCCTCGAGATCATCCGTGACGAGGGCTTTGAGCCCACGATCATCGAGTATTTGAATTTCCCTCCGGATGTAGCCGCGCTGGAGAAGCTGACCGCGAAGATGCGCGTGCCCGTTCGCGACGTCGTGCGCACGAAGGAACCCCTCTATGCGGAACTCGCGCTTTCGGAGGCGAGCGACCCCGAGTTGCTGAAGGCCATCGCCACCCACCCTATCCTGCTCAACCGGCCCATCGTGGTGTCGGAAAAGGGCGCCAGGCTCTGCCGGCCGCCGGAGCTGGTGCACGAAATCCTGCCGCATCTTCCGGATCGGAAGTGAGGTCGTACGGCGCGGTCGGCCGAGTTGCGCGCGGGCAGCCAAACGGCTAAATCCTTCCGCGCGGTCAAGGCCTTGGGCGTACGCCTGACCCGCCATCCTCCTCTCTTACCGGAAGGACTATCAGCCGTGAGTGACATCTTCCGCGAGGTCGAGGAAGAAGTCCGTCGCGAGCGGCTGGAGAAAATCTGGAAGCAATACGGCGATTATATCGTTGCGGCGGCGGCGCTGCTGATTCTCGCCGGGGCAGCCTTTCGGCTGTGGACTTACTACGAAGCGCGCGAACGTGCCCGCGCCTCGGACAGCTATCTGGCAGCGGAGCAGCTGTTGGCGAGCGGGCAATCCAGGGCGGCTGCCCAATCTTTCGGCCGGCTCGCAAAGGATGCGCCTGCCGGCTATGACAAGCTTTCAGAATTGCAAGCCGCCAATGCGCTGACGATCGACAACAAGGGCGAAGCGCTGGCGATCTACCGCAAACTCGCCGGCGACAGCGACCAGGTGATCTCGGCAATTGCGCGCCTGCGCGCCGCATGGCTGCTGGTGGACAGCGCGCCGAAATCGGATGTGGACGCGATGCTCGCGCCCATCGCAGGCAACGAGACGCCATGGCATCAGGTGGCGCAGGAAATCCTCGCCTATGCCGATTTCCACACTGGTGCGGTCAAGCAAGCGCAAGGCGAATTCCAGCGTTTGGCGAATGATCCGAAAGCGCCGTCCGGCGTGCGCGGACGCAGCCGTGCCATGGCAACGTTCATCGCGGCTGGCGGCGATCGCGACGTCGGCAAGGTGCCGTTCCCGGTCCCACCGAAATTACCCGCACCCCTGAAAGCCACGGTCGCGCCCGGCCAACAGGCCTCATCCACTGCATCAGCGGGCGCGCCACCGGGCGGAGCACCGCCGGCCGCCGGCGCGCCGCAATCGCCATCCAATACACAGGCGGCGCAAACGAAAGCGCTGGCGCCGAAACCGGGGACAACTTCGCAAGGTCCAAATCCGAAATGAGAGTAACTACGCGTATCGCGTTCTGCGCCGCTGCGGCATTGTCGCTTGCCGGTTGCGACGCCCTCAGCGCTGTCGGCGATCTCACCAGTGGCTGGTTCAGCTCGGCCCACAAGTCCAACATCAAGGGCGAGCGCATATCTGTCATGGCGACCGATGAATCGCTGAAGCCAGATCCGGAACTTGCGAAAACGCGCGTGGTGCTGCCGAGGCCGTACCGTAATACGGCGTGGCCTCAGGCCGGCGGCTATCCTGCCAACGCCATGTATCACCTCGAAGCCAACGGGCCGCTTGCCATCTCTTGGCAGCAACAGGCCGGCAAAGGCTCCGACAGCAATTCCCGCCTCACCGCCGCACCCATCCTGGCGGACGGTCGCGTGTATGTGCTCGATGCAGAAGTGCACCTGTTCGCCTTCGACGGTCGTACCGGTGCGCCGCTGTGGGATAAACCGCTCGCGCCATACGCCGAGAACAGCTTCTGGAACGCAAGCTCGTTCGGATTGCTGGGTAAGAACACCTCCATCGATCCCACCAAGGGCTTCGGCGGCGGCATCGCGTTCGACGGCGGTAAGCTCTTCGTCACGACAGGCTTCGGCTCGGTGTTCGCGTTGGATGCTCGCAGCGGAAAGACGATTTGGCAGACTCATCTCGATGTGCCGATCGTCAACGCGCCGGTGGCGAACGGTGGGCGCCTGTTCGTATCCAGTGAAGACAATCATTTCTACGCGCTCGCACAATCGGACGGCCGCAAGTTGTGGGACCATCAGGGCATCGCCGAAAGCGCCGGCATTCTGGAAAGCACCAGCGCTGCGGTAGCCGGCGACTACGTGATTGCACCTTACACCTCGGGCGAGCTGTATGCGCTTTCCGTGGCAGACGGCCGCGCCGCGTGGAATGAGATTCTGACGCGCTCCGGCACGGAAACAGCCCTTTCGGAAATCGACGATATCGCCGGTCGCCCGGTAATCGACCGCGACATGGTATTCGCCATCAGCCATTCCGGTGTGATGGTCGCGATCAACATCAACAGCGGCGAGCGGGTGTGGTCGCGGGACATCGGCGGCATTCAGACGCCTTGGGCCGCGGGCGATTTTGTCTATGTGCTCACGCTGCAGAACCAGTTGCTTTGCCTGCAGCGCAAGGACGGCAAAGTGAAATGGATTCACCAGCTGCCGCGGTTTGAGGATGAGGAAAGTCGGAAGGATCCGATCATGTGGACCGGCCCCGTGCTGGTTTCAGACCGGCTGATTGTGATGGCGTCGGATGGCAAGGCCTATTCGATCTCGCCTTACACCGGCCAGTTGATGGGCAAGACGGAAATTCCAGACGGCGCCTTCATTCCGCCGGTGGTGGCAAACGATACGCTTTATTTGCTGACCAACGGCGCCCAACTGGTGGCGCTGCGCTAGCGTGAATGGCGAAATCGCGAGTGGCGAATAGAGAATCGCCGATTCGCCTTTGTATTTGCTATTCGCTATTCGCTATTCGCGATGACGCTGACAATTGCAATCGTCGGAAGGCCGAATGTCGGCAAGTCGACGCTGTTCAACCGGCTAGCCGGCCGGAAGATCGCCATCGTGCACGACACGCCCGGTGTCACGCGCGACCGCATCGAGGCGGAGGCGCATCTCGGACCGCTGGCGCTGCATATTGTCGATACCGCCGGGTTTGAGGACGCGAAAGGCGAGAGCCTGCCGGCGCGCATGGTGGAGCAGACCCGCACTGCGATCGGCGAAGCCGATGTCTGTCTGCTGGTGATCGACGGCCGCGAAGGCGTCACCGCAGGGGATGAGATCATAGCGGCCGAATTGCGCAAGTCAGGCAAGCCCGTCGTGCTGGCGTTCAACAAGATCGAGGGCCGCGCCGCGGCCGCGAATATCGGTGAAGGATTTTCGCTCGGAGTTGGCGAACCGATTGCGCTTTCCGCCGAGCATGGCCTTGGTCTTGCCGATCTGCTCGAAGCGCTTGCGCCTTTCGCGAAGGAGGAGGAGCCGCAAGCAAGCCCGCAAGAAGAAGCGCCACATGCTCTGAAACTCGCCATTGTGGGGCGGCCGAATGTCGGCAAATCGAGCCTGTTCAATGCGCTGATCGCAGAGGAGCGCGCGCTGACTTCACCGGAGGCCGGCACCACGCGCGACGCGGTGATCTCCAAATGGCACGTGGAGGGGCGCGACTTCCTGCTGCACGACACGGCAGGCTTGCGTAAAAAGGCGCGCGCCGCCGGGCATGCGCTGGAAGAACTCTCAATCCAGAGCACCCTTGAAGCGATCAAATTTGCCGAATGCGTCATCGTGCTGATCGATGCGACCGCACCATTCGAGAAGCAGGATCTCGCGATTGCCGATCTCGTGGCACGAGAAGGCCGTGCGGTGGTGTTTGCGCTCAACAAATTCGATCTCATGGAGAACCGTGGCGGGGCCATTTCCCGCTTTCGCGAACAGCGCGATGAGTTGCTGCCGCAGCTTTGGGGCGCTCCGCTGATCGCTACGTCGGCGCGCACTGGCGAAGGGGTCGAGCGGGTCCTGGAAGCGGTGCTCGCCGCCGACAAGGCATGGAACACGCGCATTGGCACGGGCGAGCTCAACCGGTTTCTGGAGCAGGCGCTGGTGCAGCATCCGCCGCCCGCGGTACACGGCCGCCGCATCCGCCTGCGCTACATCACGCAACCGAAAGCACGCCCCCCGACCTTCGCAGTATTCGGCAATCAGCTGCAGGCGCTTCCAGACTCCTATCTGCGATACTTGCAAAACGCACTTCGTGAAGCGTTTCAGCTGTATGGTACACCGCTTCGCTTTTCACTGCGCACATCCAAGAATCCGTACGCACGTTGACTAGTGCGCGATCGCCTTCTCGGGCGCCGGAATCGCCAGCGGCTTTCCTTTTTCGAGGACGTAGGTGACCAGCAGCCTGGTCGGCCGCGGGCCGTTCTTGAGATAGTGCGGCGTGCCCGCTGGAACCTCCCAATGGTCGCCAACCTTTACGCGCATCGCCGGCTTGCCTTCAACGAACAGTTCGCCGCCGCCTTCGAGTACATAGGTCATCTCCGTACCCGGATGGGTATGCCGCTCAACGAGCATGTTCGGCTCGATCTCGGTCAATGCCACAATGGTCGTGTAGGCGCTGCCGGGAACGTCAATCTGCTGCAGCACGGTGCGTTTGGGATGTTGGGCCTCGGCAGCCAGCGCCGTAGCCGCGATCAAAATGGCGGCACCAGCAAAAATGGACTTCAACATCGTTGCCCTCCGTTCGATGTTCAGGATGACTCACCTCTGAAAATTGACCAACTCACCATTCTTCGCGAACGACGGCGACAGCATGTCCACGATCAGCGGCGCGACGGCTTCCGGTGGCCGCAGATCCATCGGATCTTCACCAGGCATGGCCTTTGCGCGCATCTTCGTGCGCAGCGGCCCTGGATTGAACAGATTCACTTTGATGCTGGTGGTTTCACATTCCGCCGCGTAGGTGAGCGCCAGGGCTTCCAGTGCCGCCTTGGCGATAGAATACGAGCCCCAGTAGGGCCGAAACTGGCGCGCTGCGCCGGAGGAGATGAAGACCACGCGCGCCGCATCAGATTTGCGCAACAGCGGATCGAGCGAACGGATCAGCCGCCAGTTCGCGGTGACGTTCACGTTGAGGGATTCTTGCCAGATCTTCGGATCGAGATGCGCAAGCGGCATCAGCGCGCCGAGCACGCCGGCATTGCCCAACAGCCCATCGAGTCGCCCCCAGCGCTCGAAAATCGTGGCACCGAGCTGATCGATGCCGGCCAAGTTCTTCAGATCGAGCGGTACCAATGTGGCACTGCCGCCCGCGGCGCGGATTTCATCATCGGCTTCTTCAAGGCCGCCCACCGTGCGCGCGACCAGCACAGCATGCGCACCGGTTTTGGCCAGTTCCACCGCAGCCGCGCGCCCAATCCCGCGCGACGCGCCGGTGACAAGAACGATGCGCTGCCCTTGGTGCTCTGACATTGAAAAGCGTTAGGCCACTTCTGCCAGCAGCGAGAGTTGCGCGCCGCGGCGGCCGCCGGACACATCCGTCAGCTCGATGGGATAATCGCCCGAGAAGCAGGCATCGCAGAATTGCGGTCGCGGGCCGTTTCGGGCGGTTTCGCCCATGGCCCGATACAAACCGTCCATCGAAATAAAGGCGAGGCTGTCGGCGTCGATGAACTGACGCATCTCCTCCACATCCATGCGGTGCGCCAGCAGGTCCTGCCGGTTTGGCGTGTCCACGCCATAGAAACAGGAATGGGTGGTGGGTGGACTGGCGATGCGGAAATGCACTTCGCGGGCGCCACAATCGCGCACCATTTGCACGATCTTCTTCGAGGTCGTGCCACGGACGATGGAATCATCCACCAGCACTACCCGCTTGCCCTCAAGCTGCGCGCGGTTGGGATTATGCTTCAGCCGGACGCCCAGATGGCGAATACGATCCGACGGCTCGATGAAGGTACGGCCCACATAGTGATTTCGGATGATGCCAAGCTCAAATGGTAGGCCGGCCGCATTCGCAAACCCCAACGCCGCAGGTACGCCCGAATCCGGCACCGGAATTACCATGTCGGCGTTCACCGGTGATTCGCGCGCCAGTTCCTCTCCGATGCGCTTGCGCACTTCGTACACGTTGTGCCCTTCCACCACCGAATCCGGCCGCGCGAAATAGATGTATTCAAAAATGCAGAAGCGCTCACGCTGCGGGCGAAACGGAAAAAAGCTCTCGATGCCGTCCTTCGTTGCAACCACCACCTCACCCGGCTCGACATCGCGCAGGAATCTCGCACCGATGATGTCGAGGGCGCAGGTTTCGGAGGTAAGGATCGGCGCACCATCCAGATCGCCGAGCACCAGCGGGCGCACGCCCCATGGGTCGCGCACCCCGATCAGCTTCTTCGCGGTCAGACCAACCAGAGAATAAGCGCCTTCCACCTGCTTCAGCGCATCCACCAGTTTATCCACCAGCGGATTGTAGCGGCTGCGCGCGATCAGATGGATGATGGTTTCGGTGTCGGACGTAGACTGGAAGATCGCGCCCCCGCGCACCAGTTCATCGCGCAGCGCGACCGCATTGGTGAGGTTGCCGTTGTGCGCCAGCGCGATGCCACCGCCGGCCAGATCGGCGAACATGGGTTGCACGTTGCGCACGCTGGTGCCGCCCGTGGTGGAATAGCGCACGTGGCCCAATGCATTGCGGCCGCGCAGCTTCTGCGCATGAACGCTGTTCTTGCCGAAGATATCGCCCACCAGCCCAAGGTGCCGCTCTGCCACAAACTGCGTGCCGTCATAGGTGACGATGCCGGCAGATTCCTGGCCGCGATGCTGCAAAGCGTGCAGGCCAAGAACCGCGAGCGCGCCTGCGTCATCATGGCCGAAAATGCCGAACACACCGCACTCCTCGTGCAGGGTATCGTCGTCGAAAGGCAATGCGCGCTCCGTGAGGCCCGTCATTTGCCGCCGTGTCCCGAGGCCTCGATGAGGCGGTTTAGCTCGCGCCGATCCTTGGCGCCATAGCCCTTACGGGCGGGGTGGGCCGGCTTCTTGGTCTGCGCCACTTTCGCCGGATGCTTCAGGCGTTTGGAATGCGGTGCGGGTTTTGGCGAAGGCGAAGTGGCCTTCTCGTTTTCGTCCGGATAATTGGCGGTTTTGGTCTTTTCGGTGCGATTCTGCACGTACTGGGCTTGGTCGCTGGGGATGAGCGACAGCAGCACCTTCGCGGACTTCTGGATCAGGGGCAGCGAGCGCGCCTTGCCGATCCACGCGCCCTGCGCGTGCACCGGAACGATCAGCGAGTAGCCGATGTAGAGGATGGCGATGAGCGCGAGGCCGCGCAGAATTCCGAAGGCGCCGCCAAGCGAGCGGTCCAGCGGCCCGACCTGCGAACTGCGCACGTTCTGGGCAATGCGGTGGCCGATGAACGACAGTGGCAGGAGCACCAGCACGAATACTGTCGAGTACGCCGCAATCTCCGCCACCAGCGGTGAGAAGTGCGGCGCCATCAGCGGTACTAGGTAGCGGCCGAAATATAGCGTGGCGAACGCGGCCGCCGCCCACGAAAACATCGACAGTGTCTCGCGCACGAAGCCGCGGGCGATGGCAAAGCCCATCGAGATGACGACCACCGCCACCACGAACAAGTCCATCCAGGTGATGTGAAGATCAGACATCCGACTCATATTCTATCACGGGCAGGGGCTACCGCCGCGTCCCGCCCACAAGCGCCACCAGATCGCTCACTTCGTGGGCGAACCTCAACTCCAGACCGGCGCCTTCGGCCTTGGTCCCTTCCGGCAAAACCGCCGTCCGGAAACCCAGCTTCGCCGCCTCTTTCAAGCGCAACTCGGCTTGCGGCGCCGGCCGCACCGCGCCTGAGAGGCTGACCTCCCCGAAAAACACCCAGTCGCCGGGCAACGGCTGACCCGAGAAGGCGGAGATCAGGGCGGCGGCGGTGGCGAGATCGGCCGCCGGCTCGCCCACTTTCAAGCCGCCGGCCACGTTCAGATAGACATCGTGACTACCCATTTGAAGACCGGCGCGCGCGTCCAGCACGGCAAGCAGCATGGAAAGGCGCCCGGAATCCCAGCCCACCACGGCGCGGCGGGGGGTGCCGTAGCCAGTGGGACCCACCAGCGCCTGAATCTCGACCAGCAGCGGGCGCGTGCCTTCGAGGCCTGCGAACACTGCCGCGCCCGGTGCCGTGCCGCTGCGGTCCCCGAGGAAAAGGGCGGAGGGATTGCTCACCTCCATCAACCCGCGGCCGGTCATTTCGAACACGCCGATTTCGTCGGTGGGGCCGAAGCGGTTCTTCACCGCCCGAAGGATGCGGAAATGGTGGCCGCGCTCGCCTTCGAAATAGAGCACGGCATCGACCAGATGCTCGACCGCTTTGGGCCCGGCGATCTGCCCCTCCTTGGTGACATGGCCGATCAGGATGAGCGCCGCGCCGCTTGCCTTGGCATAACGCACGAGATCGAACGAGGCGGTGCGCACCTGGGCGATGGTGCCGGGTGCGGCATCGAGCGCGGACGTCCAGATCGTCTGAATGGAATCGATGGCGACCACCGAGGGCGTGGGGCCTGATTCCAACGTAGACAGCACGTCCTCCACGCAGGTGGCGGAGCCCAGCGCCACAGGCGATTGCGACAGCTCCATCCGCGCGGCCCGCATGCGCACTTGTGCCATCGCTTCTTCACCCGAGATGTAAACTGCTTGTCCGCCGGTAAGTGCGTGCGAAGCCAGCGCCTGCAGGATGAGGGTCGATTTGCCGACACCCGGATCGCCCCCGATCAGCACGGCCGAGCCCGGCACTAGGCCGCCGCCGCACACCCGATCGAATTCTGCGATGCCGGTGGTCCGCCGCGGCGGCAGTTCATCGGCGGTTTTCAGATCCTCAAGCGTAAACGGCCTGCCCCTCGGCCTCTTCGTGCCCGCGCCGCCGCCAATCGGCACCGCTACCGCTTCTTCGACAATCGTGTTCCATCCGCCGCACGCGTCGCACCGTCCGGACCACTTCCCGGACACTGCCCCGCACGACTGACAGGCAAAAGATGGTTGAGCACGCGGCATGATTCGATCATAGCACGTAGGTCAATCCTGATCGCGGCGATGCGGCTACGCCCGGACTTCCATCTGAATGGGGCCTTCGGCGCGGCCGTGAATGAACTGGTCGACGAAAGCATTGTCGCTGTGGTCGATTTCGGAGGTTGGGCCGCCCCAGACGATCTTTCCCTTGTAAAGCATTGCGATGTGGTCGGAGATTTTTCTCGCGCTTACCATGTCATGCGTAATCGATAGCGTCGTAACGCCGAGGCCCTTCACGGTGGAGATGATCAGGTCGTTGATCACGTCGGCCATGATCGGATCGAGGCCGGTGGTCGGCTCGTCGAAAAAGATGATTTCGGGATCGGCGGCGATGGCACGCGCCAGCCCCACCCGTTTCTGCATGCCGCCGGACAATTCCGCAGGCGACAGCATTGCCACATCGCTGCCCAACCCAACTTTCGCAAGCTTCTCAATCGCAATGTCCTTCGCCTTCGCTCGCGAAATACCATGGCCTTGGATGAGTCCGAACGCCACGTTCTCCCACACCGGCAGCGAATCGAAGAGTGCCGCGCCCTGAAACAGCATGGCGAACTTTCGCAGCACCTCCTCGCGAGCACGGCCGCGCAGGCGGGTGATTTCCCGGCCATCCACGAATATCTGTCCTTCGTCCGGCGCCAGAATACCCAGCACGCACTTGATCATCACGGATTTGCCGGTGCCGGAGCCGCCGATCACCACCAACGAATGCCCGGGCTGAAGGGTGAGATCGAGACCGTCGAGCACGACCTTGTCGCCGAAGCGCTTCTTCACGCCGCGGAGTTCGACTTTGGGAACACCGGTCGTGCTCATTTCGTGAACAACAGGTTGGTGAGAAGGTAGTTGGCGGCCAGGATGAGGATCGATGACGTGACCACCGCGTTGGTGGTCGCGGCGCCGACGCCTTGCGCGCCGCCCTTCGAATTGAACCCGTTGTAGCAGCCCAGGAGTGCGATGATGAACCCGAACACCGCCGCCTTGATCAGGCCCGATGACACGTCATCGTAGGTAAGCCCATTCGCCGTGTTGTTGAGATACACCGAGCCGTTGAAGCCGAGGCTCTGCGTGGAGGCGACATAGCCGCCGAACACACCGATGGCATCGGCGATCGCGACCAGAATCGGCATCGAGATCACCGCCGCCACCAGCCGCGGCACGACAAGGTATTTGATCGGATTGGTGGAAAGCGTGGTGAGCGCATCGATCTGCTCCGTCACCCGCATGGTGCCGATTTCCGCGGCGATCGCTGCCGCCACTCGGCCCGCCACCATCAACCCGGCAATCACCGGGCCCAACTCGCGCGTGATGCCGACCAACACCACAACCGGCACGAAAGATTCCGCGCCATACCGGCTGGCGCCATTGTAGATCTGCAGCGCCAGCACGCCGCCGGTGAAGAACGCGGTCAATCCCACCACCGGCAGCGAGAAATAACCGATGCGCATCATCTGCTGCGCAATCAGCCACCAGTAGACGGGCGGTCGCACCACGCCGGAAACCGAGTCCCCTGTGAACAGCGACAGCCGCCCCGTCTCGCGGAACAAACCGAGCGTCGCCCGCCCGATGGCGGCAAACACATTCATGCCGCCGGCTCGTAGTGCCGCGCCATGCGCGCGCCGAGCCGCGTCAGCACTTCGTAATTCGCGGTGCCGGCGAGCAGGGCGAATTCGTCAAGCGAAATGTTGTCGCCGAGAAACTCCACGTCGTCGCCGGCGTGCAGCGCGTCCGACGGCACATCGCTCACGTCGAGAGACACCAAGTCCATCGAAACGCGGCCCACCACTGGCACACGTATGCCCGCAATGGCGCCAAATCCCCTGTTGCCGATGGCACGCATGAGACCGTCTGCGTATCCCAGTCCGATGGTTGCGAGCGTGAGCGGCCGCTCCGCGCGGAAAGTGGCTCCGTACCCAACGCTCTCACCAGTGTCAACGCGCCGCAGCTGGAGGATCTTGCCGCTCAGCACCGCCGCTACGGTGAACGGATTGGGTTGGTCGAGACAGGGATTTCCGCCGTACAGCCCAATGCCGGCGCGTATCAGATCGAAGTGATACTCCTTGCCAAGCAGCGCGCCGGCGGAAGCGGCGAAGCTCGCAGGCGCGGGCGGTAGTGCCGCAAGCGCCTCGCGGAAGCGCGCCAGCTGCACGCGATTCATCTCCGAGCCGCATTCGTCACCGCAAGCGAGGTGGCTCATCCACATCACGACATTCAGATCGCGCAGGCGATGTTCCCGTTCTGCGGAGAGAGTAGCCCGCTCCTCGCCTGCAAGCCCGAGACGATTCATTCCGGTATCGAGGTGAATGGCACATTCGAGTTGCATTTTCTGGCTGCGCGCCGCCGCGCTCCAAAC
>DASXGS010000291.1:0-2868 GCA_036488975.1 Rhizomicrobium sp.
TCCGCGCAGGAGTACACGTACTCGTATCGTACAGCGCCGGGCTATGACGGGCCGCCGCCGGAAGAAGTGATCATCGAGGCGCCGCGCTATCACGCGCCACAGCGCAGCACCATCGGCGCACCCATCGAGGATGTCGCCATGTCGCGCACCATTCGCTTCGACGATCTGGATCTGCGCACGCCGTGGGGCGCCCGCGCGCTGAGAGATCGCATTGCGTACACTGCGCGCACGCTGTGCAACCGCATGGACTTCGTCTATCCGGTTTCCACGTCCGACAGTCCTCCCTGCTACCGGACCGCGTTCGAAGACGGGATGGCGCAGGCCGATGCAGCGATCGCGCAGGCTCGCGGCTACGCCAGCGAGTATTAGAATTGTAGCGTAATCACGGCGAGTCACCGGGTATCTTTGCGCAGAGGGCGCTCTCGTTGACTCGCCTGTGTTGTGCGTGCTCATTCCGCGGCTTCTGCCGGCCTGACATTTCGCCACTGCGCGAGGCATCAGGCCGGCAGCGCATTATGGCCTGCTCAGAAAGTTCCCATGGTTGCGCTGCCGCTCCCCAATCTACCCGAAGATCTGTCTGAACTAAGGGATTGTGCGCTCGACCTTCGCTGGACGTGGAGCCACGAAGGCGATGCGCTGTGGGAACATGCGGACGAACGCCTCTGGCGCCGTACCCACAATCCGTGGACGGTTCTGCAGGGCGCGACCAGTTCGCGTTTGCAACGCCTGAACAGCGACGATTCTTTCCGGCGCAAACTGAAGGATTTTGTTTCCGCCCGACGACGTTATCTGGATCAGCCGGGGTGGTTCGCCACGAACCACGGGCCCGATTCGCTCGTCGGCGTAGCCTATTTCAGTATGGAGTTCGGCCTGGGCTCGGCGCTGCCGCTATATGCCGGCGGCCTCGGCGTGCTGGCCGGCGATTACATGAAAACGGCGAGCGATCTCGCCGCGCCCATCATCGGCATCGGCCTGCTCTATCAAGAAGGCTATTTCCGCCAGATCGTTGACGCCGATGGACTGCAGCAGGAGCTTTATCCCTACAACGAACCGGCCAGCTTGCCGATCGCGCCTGTCATTCAGGATGAGGGCGGCTGGCTGCATATCCCGCTCGAGTTACCGGGGCGTGTGGTGCACCTGCGCGTATGGAAGGCACAGGTCGGGCGCGTGCCGCTATACCTGCTCGACAGCAACGATCCGCTGAACAGTCCGGTGGATCGCGGTATCACTGCCAAGCTCTATGGCGGCGGCAGCGAAATCCGCCTGATGCAGGAACTCGTCCTGGGCATTGGCGGCTGGCGAGTCGTCGAAGCGCTGCATCCCGACATCGAAATTTGCCACATCAACGAAGGCCACGCGGCGTTTGCCATCATCGAACGTGCGCGTCAGCTGGCCGTCAAAGCCGGGTTGAATTTCTGGGAGGCCCTGTGGGCCTCGCGCGCCGGCAATGTGTTTACCACACACACGCCCGTGGCGGCTGGATTCGACGCATTCCCGCCCAACCTGCTGCGCAAATATCTTCCGTATGTGGAGGGTGAGCTGGCTCGCCGCGGCGTCACGCTGGACGAGCTTCTCGGCCTCGGCCGAATCGATCCCGCTGATGCCGATGAGCCGTTCAACATGGCCTATCTCGCCCAGCACGGCTCCGCACTGACCTTGGGCGTGAGCCGCCTGCACGGAGAATTCAGCCGCCGCATTTTCCAGCCTTTGTTCCCGCGGTGGCCCAATTGCGAAGTGCCGGTCGGTTATGTGACCAACGGCGTGCACATCCCCACCTGGGATTCCACGCAGGCGGATGCGCTCTGGGAAAAGCATTGCGGCAAGGAGCGTTGGCGGGAGATGCCGGACGGTCTCGCAGATCGAATGGCCGATGTTTCGGACGAGAAATTGTGGGCGATGCGCGGCGAAGGGCGGCAACGGCTCGTGCAGACGGTGCGCGAGCATCTTGTCACCCAACTGCGGGAGCGCGGGTTCGAACTCGGCCGCGTCCGCGAAGCGGACGGAGTGCTCGATCCCAATATCTTGACCATCGGCTTCGCGCGCCGCTTCACGGAGTACAAGCGGCCAAATCTGCTGTTGCGCGATAGCGCGCGCTTCGAGCGCCTGTTCCTGAACGACCAACGCCCTATCCAGATTGTGCTGGCCGGCAAGGCGCATCCCGCCGATATGCAGGGCAAGGAGATGATTCGCGCCTGGATCGATCTGGCGCGCGACCCGCGCTTCCGCCGCCGCGTCGTGTTCCTCGAAGACTACGATATCGCGCTGGCACAGGAGCTCGTGCAGGGTGTCGATCTCTGGATCAACAATCCGCGCCGTCCATGGGAAGCATGCGGCACAAGCGGCATGAAGGTGCTGGTGAACGGCGGCATCAACTGTTCCATTCTGGACGGGTGGTGGGACGAAGCCTATGCGCCGGATGTGGGCTGGGCGATCGGCGACGACGCGGGCGGTGAGGCGAGCGTGGTCGATGCGCGCGACGCGGAAAGCCTCTATCGGGTTCTGGAAGAACGGATCGTCCCCGAATTCTACGATCGCGACAGCGACGGCGTGCCGCGCCGCTGGCTAGCCCGCGTGCGGCGCAGCACTTCTGTGCTCACACCAATGTTCGCAAGTACGCGCATGTTTCGCGAATATGTGGAACAGGCCTATTTACCCCTGGCAAAGGTTGTTCGCACACGGTTTGCCGAGGGTTGCGCTGAAGCCCGCGGCGCATGGGAATGGGCGGAAACGCTGAAGCGCCGCTGGTCGAGCCTCCATATCGGACGGCCCGGCGCGATGCGCACGAATGACCACTGGCGTTTTTCAGTTCCGGTATTCTTGGGGGAGATCTCCCCGGACGCCGTCCAGGTGCAACTTTTCGCCGATATC
>DASXGS010000334.1:0-4998 GCA_036488975.1 Rhizomicrobium sp.
CGTCATGTCGGTGGCGATCCAGCCCGGCGCAATCGTATTGGCGCGAATGCCGTAGCGCGCATGCTCGACCGCAACGGAGCGCATCATCGCGAGCACGGCGCCCTTGGTTGCGCTATAGGCCTCGTTGCGCGCGGCGCCCTCAAGACCCGCCAGGCTGGCGACGCCGACCAGCGAGCCGCCGGGATCGCCGGCCTTGGCGCGCGCGACCATGTGCTTGCACGCCTCGCGCAGGGTGAAGAACACGCCTTCCTCGTTCACCGCGTGCACGCGGCGCCAGACCTCGAGAGTCATTTCGGAGAAAGAGGGCGCGCCGCCGCCGATGCCGGCATTGGCGATCACGCAATCGATGCGGCCCATCGCGGCGACCGCCGCCTGCATGCCCTCGACCACTTCGGGCTCGTTCGACACATTCACACGGCCTAAGGCGACACGGCCGCCATGCTTTTTCAGCGCGGCTTCCGCTTCGTGGTTTTTCTCGTCATTGGTGCCCCAGATGACGAGATCGGCCCCGGCCTGCGCCAGCGCTTCGGCCATGCCGAAGCCGATGCCGCGATTGCCGCCGGTGACCAGCGCCACCTTTCCGCTGAGATCGAAGGGTTTGTACATGAGCGGCCCCGATTGCATTTCATCGGAACGCTAGGCCGCAGGTTGGACGTGCGCAATCGGCGGTGGGTCAGAGTTGCCGATCCCAAACCTGCTGAGCGCTTAATCGGATGATGCGGCGGGTTTCTTCCCAGCTGACCTGCTGCAGGGCCTCGGCGGGCGCGAACCAGCCGCAGTCGGCGGCATCGGAGCTGGCGCAGAGCGTGCCCCCGCTGACCTGCGCCGAGAAATCGATCAGCACGAAATGGGCGGCGAGGGCGCCCGCCTCATCCCGTTCTATCAGATCAACCACATCGATCAGCGCGCCGATCCGGACGTCCAGCCCAGTCTCCTCGAGCAGCTCGCGGACAAGTGCCTCCCGCAAGCTCTCGCCGGCCTCAACGCGCCCGCCGGGCAGGCTCCATTCGCCCAGCTTCGGCGGTTGGCCGCGGCGCACCAGCAGCACCCGGTCCGGCCCGTCCCATACCACCGCGCCGACGCCCACAATCGGCCATGCCTTCGCCATATCGGCTGGTTACGGCCTTAAGGCTTTGATTCCAATCTCCGCGCCGGTTATTGCTGTCCGGGCGTG
Source organism: Rhizomicrobium sp. (assembly GCA_036488975.1). Taxonomy (GTDB): domain Bacteria; phylum Pseudomonadota; class Alphaproteobacteria; order Micropepsales; family Micropepsaceae; genus Rhizomicrobium. The sequence continues at coordinate 1,175 of DASXGS010000334.1, forward strand.
GGTTTCGTCGGCAAGGGAGATGGCGGCATATGAACCGGTTCGGCTGGGCTGTGGCGGGCGTGGTGGCGATGATCGGGCTTTCGGCGCAAGCCGCCGACAGCTCGCTGAGCGCCGAGGCCAATGCGGCGTTCGTTGCCGCCAATGCGAAGAAGCCCGGGGTTGTCACCACGCCGAGCGGCCTGCAGTACCGCTCGATCCACACCGGCTTCGGTCGGCGGCCGCACGCGACCGACCTCGTCACCGTCAACTACAAGGGCACGCTGATCAACGGGAAGGTGTTCGACGCCACCGAGCCCGGCCTGCCGGCGCAATTCACGGTGAACAAGCTGATCCCCGGCTGGACGGAAGCACTCCAGTTAATGCGCGAGGGCGACGAGTGGGAGATCGTGATACCGTCGAGCCTCGCCTATGGGGCGCGGGGCGCGGGCGGCGCCATCCCGCCCGACCAGACTCTGGTATTCGACCTGACGCTCATCTCTGTGAAGCCGCCGCCGCCAGAGCCCCCGGGCAAGGATCAGCAGTCCCAATAAATTTGCAAAAGGTGGGAAAGGCACCCACCTGTGCGCGTTGTAGGCATCAACCCGTAATGGCTGGGATTTCCGTGGCAGCAGCACCTTCGGCGGCGACATGGTCCGGGAACTGACGGAACGCTTTTCCGGCGGTCGGCTGCGCATTGCACTGGCGCTGCTGCTGGTGGTCGCCTCCAGCGTGCTGTTCTGGGCTAGCCGCGACTACGCCGTGATCGCCCCGGACTGGGATGGGCAGGTGCGCGGCATCTCCTACGATCCCAGCCATCTGTTCACCGAGAAGCAACACCGCCTGATTTCGCCCGAGCGGATCGATGAAGACATGGCGCAGCTGGCCCAGATCACCAGCCGGGTGCGCACCTACACCGTGGCGCATGGGCTCGACCGGGTGCCGGAGATTGCGCGGCACTACGGGCTGACAGTGTCGCTGGGCTGCTGGATCGGTTCCGATCTGCGGGAGAACGACCGCGAGGTCGACAAATGCATCCGCACCGCGCTGAACAACCGGCGCGTCATCGACCGCGTGTTCGTCGGGAACGAGGCGATACAGTTCGGCGCTGTCAGCGCCGACCAGCTCAACAGCTACATCAAGCGGGTGCGCGATGCCCTGCCCAATCGCATCAAGGTGACAACCGCCGAACCTTGGTCCACCTGGCTGCTGTATCCCGAGATTGCGCGATATGTGGACCTGGTGGCGGTACACATCATCCCGTATTGGGAAGGCGTATCTGTGCACGAGGCGCTGACGTTTGCGCAGCACGCCTACACGCACGTGCAGGATGCCATCCCGAACAAGCCCATCATCATCGGGGAATCGGGCTGGCCGTCGGAAGGGCGCACCAAGCGTTTTGCGGAACCCTCGCTTGCCAACCAGGCGTACTACATTCGCAGCTTCGTGCAGCTGGCGATGCAGAAGGGCTGGGACTACTACCTGATCGAGGCCTATGATCAGCCCTGGAAGGCAGGCCCCGAAGGATCGGTGGGCGCCTATTGGGGCTTGTTCGACGCCGAGGGCCATCCGAAGTTCGCCTTCGCCGGCATGCTGCGGAATTTCCCGCAATGGCGCACCTATGCGTTCGGAGCGGGCCTGTTCACGTTGCTGCTGGGACTGTTGATCCTCAGCCGCATGCCGCGGGTGCGCCAGCCGGGATATCTGGTGATGGGCTCGCTGGTGGCGCTGATCGCGACGGGACTGCTGGCGCTGATCGACGCCACGACACTGGAATACGTCGAACTCAGCGACATTGTTGTGTTGCTTGCCATGGTGCCGCTGGTGGTGCTGGCGGCCACCATCATCCTTACCGAAGGCGTGGAAGTGGTCGAGGCGCTCTGGCGCGTGGACCGGCGCGCACTCGCCATGGCTACTCCCGACAGCTCGCCCTTCGTGTCGATCCACGTGCCGACCTACAACGAGCCACCGGGAATGGTGCGCCAGACGCTCGATGCGCTGGCGGCGCTCGACTACGACAATTTCGAAGTCATCATCCTCGACAACAATACCGCCGATCCGGCGGTGTGGCAGCCGGTGGAAACGCATTGCGCTGCGCTCGGCCCGCGCTTCCGGTTTTATCACCTGGATGGTGTGAAAGGTTACAAGGCGGGCGCACTGAACGAAGCGCTGGCGCGTACCGACGCGCGCGCCGAATACGTGGCGGTGATCGACAGCGATTATCAGGTCGCGCCGTCCTGGCTACAGCGTTCGCTGCCGTACTTTGCCGATCCGAAGATCGCGCTGGTGCAGGGCCCGCAGGATTACCGGGACGGCGCGCAAAGCACCTTCAAGTCGATGTGCTACGAGGAGTATCGCGGCTTCTTCCAGATCGGCATGGTGGAGCGCAACGAGAGCAACGCCATCATCCAGCACGGCACGATGACGATCGTGCGCCGCGCGGCACTGGAGCAGGTCGGCCGCTGGAGCCCGTGGTGCATCACGGAGGATACCGAGCTCGGGCTGAAGTTGTTCGAGGCGGGCTACGATGCAGCCTACATTCCGGAAAGCGTGGGCAAGGGGCTGACGCCCGACACGCTCGCCGCCTTCATGACGCAGCGCTACCGCTGGGTGTATGGGGCCATGCAGATCCTGAAGCGGCATGCCGGCGCGATTTTCTTCGGCCGCAAGAAGCTCGGTTGGGCGCAGCGCTACCATTTCCTGAGCGGCTGGCTGCCGTGGATTTCCGACGGCATCGGCTTGCTGGTGACCGTGTTTGCACTGTTCTGGACGCTTCTGATGGACGTGGCGCCCACCCATTTCGAGGTGCCGATGATGGCGCTGTCGGCGGCGGCGGTGGCGTTGTTCGTTGCCAAGACGGCCAAGACGCTGCTGCTGTATCCAAAGAAGGTGCGCTCGGGTGCGCGCGGTGCGGTGTACGCTTCGACCGCGGGACTTGCGCTGACGCACACGGTCGCCAAGGCGGTGTGGGCGGGCCTGTTCACATCGCGCAAGCCGTTCCTGCGTACGCCGAAATGCGAAGATCCCGCGTCGCTCAATCAGGCGCTGCGGCTGGCGTGGCAGGAAGCGGCACTGCTTGGGCTTGGGGTGCTCGCGATCATCGGCACGATGATCAGCCGCGGGTTCGACGATCCCGCCGCCATCCTGTGGATGTGCATGCTGGCGATTCAGAGCATGCCCTATGTGGCGACTCTGCTCACCGCCGCCGTAAGCGCCTGGTCGAACGGGCGCATGCGGTCCTCTGCCGTGGTGGTGCCGCTGTCCAGCTTCACGCCGGAACCCGAGCCCGTGCTGCCCAAGGCGGCGTGATCGTTGAGCCCGAGGCAAGTCGGCAGGTGCTCCGCGCGTCAACGCCGAGACGGTAGGGGGAATTGCGGCGAAAATCCCCAAGAAATCGGCGCTGATCAAGCCGCCGCAGCGGTGCACGGAATCGTGCACCACTGCGGCTGATTTCCTACAATCTGGCTTAAGTTCGCCGATGGGACCTAGTCGTGGGGCGTCGAGGCTGCGCCAGCGGCAGCGCCTGTCCCGCCACCCACGGCCGCGCCAACCGCCGCGCCCGGCGCACAGCCGATCGGAAGTGTTACGAGACATCCGATGGCCGCGCCGATGCCGGCGCCCGTCATCCCGCCTTGGACGGCGCGAGCGGCGGGATCCGCGTGCCAAGTTCCATGCACGTAATATCCGCGGTCATCGGAAGGGTCGGCGAGCCAGTGAATATGCTCATCGCTCTGGTGGGCGGCGTACCAATCGGAGTTGTAGTAGGTGATCGGCGCGTTTGCGCCGTAAGCATACACCCGATGCACCCGCCAGCATTCGCCATACTGATTGCAGGCGACATAGGTTCT
>DASXGS010000335.1:0-8343 GCA_036488975.1 Rhizomicrobium sp.
ATTCGTCTGTTGTCCAAATCCGGCGGCAAGAGCGGCACCTATACGGCGCCCCCGCTGCAGAAATGATCTCCGTCGAGGAAGCGGAACAGCGGGTCACGTCCGCATTCGGATCACTTCCAGCCGAAATTCTCCCCATTGAATCTTCGGCAAATCGCGTGCTGGCCCAAGATGCAGTCGCCCGCCTGACACAGCCGCCCTTCCCTGTTTCTGCGATGGATGGCTACGCCGTCCGCGCGACCGATGTCACGCAGGGTGAAACGGTGCTCGATGTGATTGGCGCTGCGCCGGCAGGGCACCCGTTTGGTGGCGTGGTTGGTGCGCAGCAGGCTGTCCGCATCTTCACCGGGGGCGTGGTTCCCGAAGGCGCGGACACCATTGTCATCCAGGAGGATACCGACCAAGGCGGTCTACGGGTGACGATCAAGGCGCCTGCGCCAGCCGGCCGGCATATCCGCCTTGAAGGGCAGGATTTTAGGGCCGGCGAGATTCTGATTCAGGCAGGACGGCGCCTTAGCCCACGTGATCTGGCGCTGCTGGCCGCGGGTGATATCGCCGAGGTCTCGGTCCGCAAGCGCCCGCATATCGTCGTCGCCGCCACTGGTGATGAGCTGTCGGCTCCAGGCGAGCCGCGCAAACCTGGTGGTATCGTCGCGTCTTCACCGTACGGATTGACGGCCCTCATCCAGCATTGGGGCGGCTTGGTGGAGAATCTTGGAATCCTGCCGGACCGACTAGAGGCGATTCAGGAGATCGCGGAGAGGGCACGGACCGCAGAGCTTGTGGTCACGCTTGGTGGTGCCTCCGTCGGCGATCACGATCTGATCCAGCAAGCGCTAGGCCCCAAGGGATTCGTTCTGGACTTCTGGAAGATCGCCATGCGGCCTGGGAAGCCACTGATTTTTGGCCGCCTGGGCGAAACGCCGCTTCTTGGCTTGCCGGGCAATCCGGTCAGCTCTTACGTTTGCGCGCTACTCTTCCTGAAGCCCGCGATAGCCAAAATGCTCGGTCAGGAGCGCACAGACCAGAGCATGCGCGTCCGACTCGCCACAGGCCTGCCTGCGAACGGGACGCGGCAGGATTACTTGCGAGCACGCTTAACGGATGTGGATGGGGAAGTTTGGGCGGACCCGCTCTCGGTGCAGGATTCCTCAATGCAAAAGGCCCTCGCGCAAGCCGATGGTTTGATTGTTCGTCACCCCCACGTCCCGGCGGCGAGGCGAGGCGAATCTGTTCGGGTGATCCCGCTGGATTAGCAGCGCGGTACTAGGCCGTCCGCTGTAAGACTCTGTATTCGCCGGACAATTTTATGGTTGACCAAATGCGCGAACTAAACTAGAACAATTGCAGATTGTTGCGGCTTTGTTTCCGAGCCATATTGTCTGGAGAATCCCTATGCTGACCAAAAAGCAGTACGAGCTCCTGATGTTCATCCATGAGCGTGTGCGGGAGACGGGTATTCCGCCATCCTTCGACGAGATGAAGGACGCGCTGGACCTGAAGTCCAAATCCGGTATCCACCGGCTCATCACGGCGCTGGAAGAGCGCGGCTTCATCAAACGACTGCAGAAGCGCGCCCGCGCGCTTGAGATCGTTCGCCTGCCGGAAAATTTGGCCGACACGCTTCGCCCTGCCACCACCCGCACACAAGCCCAGCGGTTGATGCATCAGCCGGCAGCGCGCCCGGCCCGCGGTGAACCGCGCTTGCCTTCCGATACGAGGAGCGCCGGCAGCCCGCGGCGCGGTGACGGCGAGGGCGCGGCCAGCGTCGCCATTCTCGGCCGGATTGCCGCAGGTACACCCATCGAGGCGCTCCAGAATAAGGTGGCCGAAATGCCGGTGCCCGCGAGCATGTTGGGCCGCGGTGACCACTATGCCCTAGAAGTGGCTGGCGATTCGATGATCAACGCCGGCATCCTCGACGGCGACACGGTTGTCATCCAGCAGGCGGATTCCGCGAATACGGGCGACATCGTTGTGGCCCTGGTGGACGAAGCCGAAGCCACCCTGAAGCGACTGCGCCGACGGGGTGACTCCATCGCGCTGGAAGCCGCCAATCCGGCCTATGAGACGCGCCTCTATGGCGCTGACCGGGTCCGCATCCAAGGCAAGCTGGTTGGTCTCATTCGCCGGTACTGACGCCGCGGGGGAGGTGCACTCCACGGACGGAGCCCGCGTCTGGCTTGCGCAGTATCAACTTCGATGCCGTTTGTGAGCCAGATAGCGTAGGCGCCGTTGCGCGCCACGTCGAAGCGGTCGACGACGAGCGCAGGTCCTTTACAACGATGGCGAGTGGGTACTGCACTGAGAGCTATCTGGTTCATCGCGCAGTCTTCCTCCAAGGCAGCAGGCGTGAACGTTGCCGCGATCCGCAACCCATGGACCTGCGTGGTACAACTATAGGCGTCGCATGACGTCGCGGTACGATTCACAACAGCGTCCTCGAGGGTGCGCGCGTCGCCATCGCGCTTCAGCCATTCCTCCGCAGAGTATTTATCAGCGGGCGGTCGAATGAAATGTAAGTGCTCGTCTGCGCCACGAACGGCAATGGTGATACCGTCGCGCGCCACCAGAATATCCGGCGGCGCAGAGGTGAGCACGAGCGCGGCCGCAGCAACGATCGGCAACAATCCGAGCCATCTCCACCGCCGTCGCCACAGGCCAATCCACAATCCGCCAAGCGTCAGAGAGACCAGCGCCGACACTGGCCACGCCGATACAAAAGAAACGGAGCCTGGCAGATCGGAAACCCAGCGCCCGACCGTGAGCATCAACTCAATGCCCCGGCCCATCACTCGCAGCGGATATTCATCCAGCCCAAACGGCATGAGGAAAAGCGCAAGCGCCGCGGCGGGCATCGTAACGAACCCCATGATGGGCATCGCGCCGAGATTTCCAATCACGGCAAAGTGCGTCGCCCGGTCGAAATGGAACGCCGCGAATGGCGCTGTCGCAATGCTGCCGACGAAGCTGGTGGTGGCAATGCCACGGAGATAGCGGCGCACTGTCGGCAACGGTAGCCATGAACTTTCCGATCGTTCTCGTGCCCTCTCCCACTCCGCAACCGCAACCAGTCCGACGACAGCTGCGAAGGACATCTGAAACCCAGGCTCGATCAGGGTTTCCGGTTCGAGCAACAGGATGATCGTCGCAGCGATGGCCACTGAGCGCATCGAGATGGCTGGCCGGTCGAACAGGATCGCGATCAACATCGCAGCGAGCATAATGTAGGCGCGCGTGGCCGGCGTGGCGGCTCCGCTGATGACAAGGTAAAAGGTGGCGCTTCCAAGCGCGGCAACGGCCGCCCACTTCTTGATCGGCTGGGTGAGCGCAATTGCCGGAAACAGGGCCAGGAAGGCCCGCGCCGCCCAGAACAGGCCAAGGCCGACGAGCGCCATGTGCAGGCCGGCAATGGCGAGCACATGCGCCAGCCCGGCATCGCGCAATGCGGACTCGTCCTCGTCGGAAATTCCGCCTCGGTCGCCGGTGATAAGCGCCGAGGCGATTGCTCCGGTGCTGCCCGGCAATATGGAATGAATTCGCGCTGAAACACGCCAACGCAGCAATTCAACCGCCGTTGTGAGACGCGCGGCGGGCCCTGCCTTGCGCAAGGGTGCGATTTTCGTGGGCCTGCCATACGTAAAGCCGACGGCCCCGATCTGACGAAAGAAGGCTGCACGACCGAAATCGTAGTCGCCAGGCGCCGCCGGTTCCGGGGGCGGCATCAGTACAGCCTTCGCGTCAATCCAGTCGCCGGGCTTCAGTCCGTCCGCGCCGCTACGAATGGAAATCCGCACGCGTTTCGGACGCTGCTGGGAGCGCAAATGCCCGGCGCGCGCAAGCGTGAGCACAACACGGACACTCTTCCCGTGTGCCTGTGCGTTCTCCACTCGCCCTTCGACAAGCACAGGGCCGAGCCGATGCGCGAGAACCGGCGCCGCGACCGCATCCGTGCGATGCTTGGCCAAGGAAAAACCGATGAGCAGTGCAGCCATGAATGCCAGCGAGCCGCGCGCAAAGGCGGCTTCCGTTCCGCAAGCGACAACACCGACAAGGATTCCCGAGCCACCGAGCGCAAAACCCAGCGCCGAGGAGGGTTCGCGCGACAGAGTAAAGTAAAGGCTGATGCCAAGCCCCAGTGCCACCGGCAGCCACAGGATCCAACGGTCTCGCTCCTGCAACGCGCATTGTGCGACGGACTGAAGAGCGTCGCCGAACCGCGGGCGTGGCAAGCGAAAGGATCGGCCGCCGGGGATGCCCGACGCCCATTGACGAAGCGGAAAATGCGGACCTACCCCCACGGAAACCGGTTTGCTAGAAGCTGCGCCGTCACTCCCCAAGCCTGGAACGCAGGCCGGTCCCGAAGAACGGCACTATGACTCAAATTGAAAAGCCTGTCCTGCGCTTTGCGCCCTCTCCCACAGGCTATCTCCACATTGGCGGCGCCCGAACTGCCCTTTTCAATTGGCTTTATGCCCACCACACCGGTGGCAAGTTCCTGCTTCGCATCGAAGATACCGACCGGCAGCGCTCAACGACCGAGGCCATCGAAGCCATCCTCGAGGGGATGCGCTGGCTTGGCCTCGCTTGGGACGGCGAGCCCGTCTTCCAGTTCGCGCGGGCCGCCCGTCACCGTGAAGTCGCGGAACAACTACTTACCGGGGGAAAAGCCTATCGCTGCTACACCACGCCTGCAGAACTCGAAGAGATGCGGGCACAGCAACGTGCTGAGGGCAAACCCCTGCGTTACGACGGCCGGTGGCGTGATCGAGATCCCTCTGAATCCCCTCCCGGGACGCCCTTTGTGGTCCGCCTCAAGTCGCCCCAAAGCGGCGAAACCATCGTCCACGATATGGTGCAGGCCGATGTCCGCTTCGCGAACGAGAATCTGGACGACATGGTGCTGTTGCGGTCGGATGGAACGCCCACTTACATGCTCGCCGTCGTTGTGGACGACTACGACATGGGTATCACACACGTCATTCGCGGCGCAGATCACTTGAACAATGCTGCACGTCAGCTGCAGATTATTCAGGCGCTCGGATGGCCGGTCCCTGTGTATGCGCACGTGCCGCTCATTCACGGTCCGGATGGAGCAAAGCTCTCCAAACGTCATGGCGCATTGGCCGTCGATGCCTATCGAGAGATGGGCTATTTACCGGAAGCGATGCGTAACTATCTGCTAAGGCTCGGCTGGAGCCATGGCGATGACGAGACCATCTCCACCGAGCAAGCCATTGCCTGGTTTAATCTTGAGAACATCGGCCGCAGTCCCGCGCGGTTCGATTTCAAAAAGCTCGACAGCATCAATGCGCACTACATTCGCGCCAGCGACGAAGCGCTGCTGGTCCGCGAGGTCTCGGGGTTGCTGGCGCGGCGTGAGCCATCCGAGGAACTCAACGACGTTGCCCGCGCGCGGTTGTTGACACTGATGCCCGCACTGAAGGAGCGCGCAAAGACACTCGTTGAATTGGCGGACTCGGCGGCCTTCCTGTTCACCGATGGGCCAAGGACACTGGACGCACAAAGCCAGAAGATGCTGACGCCGGAAGCCGCCAAAACTCTCGACGAAATCGTGTCGGTACTGGAAAACACGCCTTGGCAAGCCGCCGCGTTGGAAGACGCAGCCCGCGCTTTTTCCGAGAATCGCGGACTGAAGCTGGGGCAGGTTGCGCAGCCGATTCGGGCCGCGATCACTGGGCGGCTCAGCTCGCCGCCCATTTTTGAGGTGCTGGCTGTACTGGGCCGAGAGGAATCCCTCAGTCGCATAAGGGCTTACGCAAAATGAAGGGAAGCCGATTCGATCTTTCAGAATGGGCATGGCGGCGTTAACCCGGCCTCACTATATTGTTGCAGTGCACAACGGGGCGAAAACGCCCGAAAGGACCGCGATATGAGCCAGAACAAGGCCGTTTCTGCCGGATCGGCGACGCTGATGTACGAAAACAAGGCCTACGAGCTCCCGGTTTATGCGGGCACCGAAGGGCCGAATGTGGTGGATATCCGCAAACTCTACGGCCAAGCCGACATTTTCACCTACGACCCCGGTTTTACCTCAACGGCCAGCTGCGAGAGCGACATCACCTACATCGATGGCGACCGCGGCATTCTGCTCTATCGCGGTTACTCCATCGACGAATTGGCGGAGCATTCCAATTTCCTCGAGGTCTGCTACCTGCTCCTCTACGGCGATCTTCCCAACAAGCAGCAGATGATCCAGTTCGACCGCGCGATCACGCGCCATACAATGGTGCACGAGCAGCTGGCTTCATTCTTTCACGGGTTCCGCCGCGACGCACATCCGATGGCGATCATGTGCGGCGTAGTGGGCGCCCTTTCCGCCTTCTATCACGACTCGACAGACATCAACGATCCGCGCCAGCGCGAGGTCGCAAGCCATCGGCTGGTCGCCAAGATCCCGACCATCGCTGCGATGGCCTTTAAGTATTCGACGGGGCAGCCTTTCGTCTATCCCCTCAACAATCTCGGCTACACCGAAAACTTCCTGCGCATGACCTTTGCCGTCCCGGCCGAAGAATACCGCGTCAACCCGGTGCTTGCGAAGGCGCTCGACACCATCTTCATTCTTCATGCGGATCACGAGCAGAATGCATCGACCTCGACAGTAAGACTTGCCGGCTCATCGGGCGCGAACCCGTTCGCCTGTATTGCCGCGGGCATCGCGTGTCTCTGGGGCCCGGCGCATGGCGGCGCCAACGAAGCGGCGCTCAAGATGCTGGAGGAAATTGGAACGGTCGATCGCATCCCGGAATTCATCAAGCGCGCCAAGGACCCGAACGATGAATTCAGGCTGATGGGCTTTGGTCACCGCGTCTACAAGAACTACGATCCGCGTGCCAAGGCGATGCAGGTCCAGTGCCACGCCGTGCTTGACGAACTCGGTATCAAAGAGGAGCCGTTGCTTAAGGTGGCAATGGAGCTCGAGCGTATCGCGTTGCAGGACGAATACTTCGTGCAAAAGAAGCTCTATCCGAACATCGATTTCTATTCGGGTATCACGCTGCGGGCCCTGGGCTTCCCCGCCAGCATGTTCACGGTGCTGTTCGCGCTTGCTCGCACGGTTGGCTGGATCGCGCAGTGGATGGAGATGATAGAAGATCCACAGCAGAAGATTGGACGGCCACGCCAACTTTACACCGGTGCCAAGCTCCGGGATTACCTGCCCCTCGACCGCCGCTGATCGCGCCGTTCGCGCACGAAATCGAGTAGGGCGCGCGCGGCGCGCAGGCTGGGCGCTTCTTCATCGCGGCCTAGCAAGTGGGAGGCTTCCGCGAGGTCGTGCCCTTGCCGCTGCCGTTCGCCCTCGTTCTGCAATAGGCGAAGAAGCGCGGGCGCAAGCAATCCAGCGCGACACCGATTCTGGATGAATTCGGGGACGGCTTGGCGCTCAAGCAATAGATTGATCAGGGTAATGTACCGCACGCGAATAAACGGTCGGACAAGCACCCCGGTCAGCCAGCCGACCCTGTAGGCGACCACCATAGGTACGCCGGCAAGAGTCAGTTCCGTTGTGACCGTGCCGGAGGCGGCTAGCGCCACGTCCATGGCATCAAAGGCGGCAAACTTGTCGGACTCCTCCTCGACGACGTGCAGCGGCGTGGGCCAGCTTTGGGCCAGCCTGCGAATCGTCGGCGCCAGATGCGGCACGGCGGGAAGCACGCAAGCCAGTTGAGGAATTTGAGCGCAAGTCCGCGCAATTGTGTCCGCAAAGATCGGCAAGAGAGGACGGATCTCACTCATGCGACTGCCGGGCAGCACGCCCACAAGCGGAGCATCGAGCGCAATGCCAAGCCGCTGACGGAGTCCCGTACCGCCGGAGATGCGAGCAGCGCGTTCAACGACAGGATGGCCAACGAAGCGTGCGTGCAGGCCGTGCGCTTCAAAGAATGGCGCTTCAAAGGGCAAGAGCGCCAGCACAAGATCGAAATAGCGCGCCATCTTGCGGGCGCGATACTGTCGCGACGCCCAGACCTGCGGTGCGACGTAGTTTACCGTCGCGATGTTCGCATCGAGACGGCGCAACCGCTGCGCGATTCTGTGGGTGAAATCCGGACTATCGATACACACTACCGCATCTGGGCGCGCGGCCAGCGCATAGTCCGAAGCCCGACGGACCCGGCGCAGAATTTCCGGAATGCGCGGCATTACCTCGCGCAGCCCCATCACCGCCGTGGCGTCGAGGGGAAACAGGCTGTCCAGTCCCTGCGCCGACATCGCAGGGCCGCCGACGCCAATGAACTCGACGGCTTGTCCGGCGATCTGTCTAACGCCTGCCATCAATTGCGCGCCAAGCTGATCGCCCGACGGCTCACCGCATACCAACAT
>DASXGS010000345.1:0-7384 GCA_036488975.1 Rhizomicrobium sp.
GAACGCGCCATCGCCAACTTCATGCTCGATCTGCACACCGGCGAATTCGGCTACACCGAATTCCAGCCTCCGCTAATGGTGCGGGATGATGCGGCATTCGGGACCGGGCAGCTCCCGAAGTTCGAGAATGATTTGTTTTTAGCAACTCAACTGCTTGGGTCAGACGAACCGTATCTGCCCGAATTGGCCGATACAGAGAATAAGCGGCTGACATTTGACCCTCAGGCAATGGGACGATTGTTGAATAACGTCGTGGAACGCGTGGCGAATGGAAAATTCGATCATGCCGATGCCGCTGAGGTTCTCGAACAATCGAAGCTACAATTCATGGGACCGAACCGCTGGCTCATTCCCACGGCCGAGGTGTCGCTGACGAACTATGTGCGGGAGGAAATTCTCGACGAAGAGACGCTGCCGCTGCGGTTTACAGCCTGGACGCCATGCTTCCGCGCCGAAGCGGGCGCGGCGGGCAAGGACACGCGGGGCATGATCCGCATGCACCAGTTCTCGAAAGTCGAGCTGGTGTCGATCACCACGCCCGAAGCATCCGACTCCGAGCACGAGCGCATGACCGATTGCGCGCAAGCCGTGCTGAAGCGCCTCAATCTGCATCATCGCGTGATGACGCTCTGCACCGGCGACATGGGATTTTCGGCGAAGAAAACCTACGACATCGAAGTGTGGCTGCCGGGGCAGAACCGGTTCCGCGAAATCTCCTCGTGCTCGAACTGCGGCGACTTCCAAGCGCGTCGTATGAACGCGCGCTACCGCCCCAAGGGCGAGAAAGGCACACGCTTCGTGCACACGCTCAACGGCTCGGGCCTGGCGGTCGGCCGCACCCTGATCGCCATCCTGGAGAACTACCAGAACCCCGACGGTTCCATCGCCATCCCCGACGTGCTCAAGCCTTATATGGGCGGCCTCACAAAAATTGAGAAGGCATGAGCTCGCGGCGCCAATCGCCTCCCCCTGAAAGGGGCAGGTCGATCCGCGAAGCGGATCGGGTGGGGGTCACCTTCGCGCTTCGCAGCATGATCCCTCCCCGGATCGCTGGCGCGATCCGACCCTCCCTTTTCAAGGGAGGGTAATGATGCCTCAACGTCAGAAACCCCTGCGTATCCTTGTCACCAACGATGACGGCATTCATTCGCCTGGCCTCGAGGTGGCGGAGAAGATCGCGCGTGCTCTCACCGACGATGTGTGGGTGGTGGCGCCGGAAACCGAACAATCCGGCGCCTCGCATTCGCTGACCTTGTCGTTGCCGCTGCGCCTGCGCCAGGTGGATGAGCGCAAATTCGCCGTCACCGGCACGCCGACCGATTGCGTCATGATGGGCGTCGCGGAAATCGCCAAGGACCGCAAACCCGATCTCGTGCTCTCCGGCGTCAACCGCGGCTCCAATCTTGCCGATGACGTCACCTATTCCGGCACGATCGCGGGCGCTATGGAAGGCACCGCGCTCGGCATCCGCTCCATCGCGCTGTCGCAGGCCTACGGTTTCGAGGAGGGTTACCGCGTCCGCTGGCACTGCGCCGAGGCGCACGGCCCGTCCGTCATTCGCAAGCTGGTGGAGGTCGGCTGGCCGGAGCCGCAGGAAGTGTTGATGAACGTGAACTTCCCGGATTGCGAACCGAATGCGGTGGCCGGTATCGAAGTCACGGAGCAGGGCAAGCGCGACATGCAGACTGCGGTGATGGACCGCCGCGTCGATCTGCGCCGCAATCCCTATTACTGGATCGGCTTCAAGCGCGTGCGTTCCAATCCGCACGCCGGCACCGATCTGCGCGCCATTTACGAAAGGCGCATTTCCATCACGCCGCTGCACCTGAACCTGACCGAATTCAAAGTGCTGCAGCGGCTGAAAGCATCGCTCGACACGAAACTGTCATCCGCGGCCGCCGTGCCGCCCACTCCCGAAGACCTGCTGCCGCAAGACGACGCAAAAGCCGCGACTGCCCGCCAGCAGCTCGGCCCCGGCGAACGCTGAATTCATGCTATCCTCGGCGGATGGTGGATACGCGAGCCATTTCGCTCATCATGGCGTTGCGCGGACAGGGCATCACCGATCAGCGGGTGCTCTCCGCGATCGAGCGCACGCCGCGCGACGTGTTCGTCGATGAGCCGTTCGAGAGCAGTGCGTACGAGAATTCCGCGCTCCCCATCGCCTGCGGCCAGACCATCAGCCAGCCCTATGTGGTGGCGCTGTCCACCCAGGAGCTGGACGTGCAGCCGAATCATCGGGTGTTGGAGATCGGCACCGGTTCCGGCTACCAGGCGGCGGTTCTCGCCCAGCTCTGCCGCATGGTCTATACGGTCGAGCGCCACAAGCCGCTGATGCAGGCCGCCTACGCGCGTTTCCAAAAACTGAAGCTGCACAACATCGTCACGCGCCACGGCGATGGTTTCGAGGGCTGGCCCGAGCAGGCGCCGTTCGACCGCGTCCTGCTCACCGCCGCCGCGCCGGAGGTACCGCAAAGCCTTACGGATCAGTTAAAGCCGGGAGGAATTTTGGTCGCGCCGATTGGAAAACCGGTGTCGGCAGAAAGCTTTTCTCAAGACTTGGTGAAGATTATCCGAACAGAAGACGGGATGAAGGAGCAGTCCCTCATCCCCGTGGTGTTCGTGCCCATGATTCCGGGCCTACCACGACCGAGTTCGGATGGTTCCGGTGAAGACAGATAGGACGAAAATTTGGGCAGGCGTGCTGGCACTGTGCGGGCTCGCGCTTGGGGGCTGCGAGACGACGCTCCCGAAAACCGCCGACTACTGGCCGGAGTCGACCTACCTGACCGTGGTGGTGCATAGCGGCGACACGGTCTCGCACATTGCGGAGCGATATCACGTTTCCGTCGGCACCGTAGAGCGCCTGAACGATCTCAACGCGATGGCTTCGATTTATCCGGGCGAGACGCTGAAGGTGCCGGCGAACTCGCACGAGACCCGCACGGCTGTGCTGCACGAAGCGTCGCAGCCGAAATACGCAATCTGGAATTCGCCGGGCAAGATTTCACAGCCGGCTGTCGAAGTGCACGAGCTGAAGGTTCCTCCGTCAAATCATGCCGTGTCGCGCCACATCGAGACGGCGCAGGATGACGCACGCGCAGCCCACGTGATGCCATCGCCCGCGCCGCGCCACGATAACCTCACCGATGAAGCATCGGCGGAAATCCAAGCGGCAGCTTCCGGCAGGAAATCCGGCAACACATCCACGCCGAAACAGAAGCTCGCGAGCGTGAAAGTGCCCGATGCGATCCTCATGTCCACCGGTGAGTTCGCATGGCCTGTCGAAGGCAAGATCATCGCGGCGTTCGGCAGGGTGGGAGACGGCCAGCGCAATGACGGCATCAACATCGCCGCCAATCTGGGCGAGCCCATTCACGCGGCGGCAGCGGGCACCGTCACCTACGCCGGCAACGAGCTGAAGGACTACGGCAATCTCGTGCTGATCAAGCACGATAACGGCTACGTCACGGCTTATGCGCACGCTGAAAGCATCACGGTGACGCGCGGCGATAAGGTCGGGCAGGGGCAGGTGATCGGTTATGCAGGCAAGACTGGCGATGTCTCCACGCCCCAGCTGCATTTCGAAATTCGCCAGGGTGTGAAGCCGGTGGACCCGAAGCCGCTACTGCTTACATCGCGCGAAAGCTGAGCGCGCCTACTCGATTGCCCGCCGATACGTCTCTGGCAGGAACAGCAGCGAAATGACGAAGCCTGCGGCCGAGACAATCACCGGATACCACAGCCCGGCGTAGATGTTTCCCGTTGCCGCCACGATGGCAAAGGCGGTGGCGGGCAGAAATCCGCCGAACCATCCGACACCGAGGTGATAGGGAAGCGACATCGCCGTGTAGCGAATTCGCGTGGGGAACAGTTCGACCAATGCTGCTGCCTGAGGGCCGTACAAGGCCGAAGCCGCAACGATGAAGACGAGCAGGATCAGCAGCGTGCGACCGATATCCATCGCTTTGGCATCGGCGAGCTTTGGATAGCCCGCAGCGATCAGTGCCTTGTCGAGGCGCGCGTCAAAATCCTTGCGCGCTGCCGCCAACTCCGCCGCGCTCCGCTTACGCCCATCCGGACTCGCCACATCCTCGCGGCCGACCTTCACCCGCGCGAAGGTTCCCTCCGGAGCTGCCGCAGTCCGATACGGCACGCCGGCATTGGTAAGCGCGTTGTGCGCAATGTCACACGAGGTGACGACGGTCGCTTTGCCGATCAGGTTGAACTGGATCGAGCAATCGGATGGCGCGGCCAACACGACAATCGGAGACTTTCGCGCCGCGTCCGCAAGCCCAGGATTGGCGGCCTGCGTCAGCAAAGCAAATCCCGGAAAATAGCTGATGGCCGCGAGTGCAAGCCCGAACAACATCACCGGCTTGCGGCCGACATGATCGGAAATCCAGGCGAAGAACAGGTGCAATGGTGCTGCCGCCGCAGTGACGATAAGGATCAACACGTTCACGCGTTGCGGATCCACCTTGATCACGTTCTGCAGGAAGAACAGCGTGTAGAACTCCGCTGTGTACCAGACCACGCCCTGTCCCATCAGCAATCCGAACAGTGCGATGAGCACGATCTTCAGATTGCTCCAGCGGAAGAATGCTTCCGCAATGGGCGCGCGCGAGGCAGTACCTTCCGCCTGGATGCGTAGGAACATCGGAGATTCTTGCAGCCGCAAGCGAATCCACAACGACAGCCCCAGCAGCAGCACCGATACGATGAAGGGAATGCGCCAACCCCAGGCAGCAAACGCGTCCTCGCCCATGCCGAGGCGGATGGCGAGGATGATGCCGAGCGCGAGCAGCAATCCGATGGTGGCCGAAACCTGCACCCAGCCCGTCGCGGTGCCGCGGTTGTGCGCACCGGCGTGCTCCGCAACATAGACGGCGGCGCCCCCATATTCACCGCCGACCGCAAAACCCTGGCAGACGCGCAGGAACACCAACACGCAAGGCGCAACCACGCCGATTGCGGTGTAGTCCGGCAGGAAACCGATCGCGAAGGTCGCAAGGCCCATGATGGTGATTGTGACGAGAAAGGCGCGCTTCCGGCCGAACCGGTCGCCGAACCATCCGAATACAAGTGCGCCCAGCGGCCGCACCGCAAATCCGGCGGCAAAGGTGAGCAGCGCGAAAATCAGCGCCTGGGTGGGGCCGACACTGGCGAAGAAGTGCTTGCCGATGATCGCGGCAAGCGACCCAAAGATGAAAAAATCATACCACTCAAAGACCGTACCGGCCGACGAGGCGACAACCACCATCGCCATTTTCCGGCGATTCACTTGTGCCTGCGGCGCTATCGCCATGACGCTTCCTTGGGGGATGATCGCGCCATCAGACTTCAGCGCGCGTTAGCCGGCTGCGCCGCGCGCCATAGGCGAAATAGAAGATAAGGCCGATAGCGTTCCACAGAACGAACCAGATTTGCGTGAAACCGGTGAGGCCAATGAAAAAAAGAAAGAGGCAGCCAATGATGCAGATCGGCCCCACCGCCCATGGCAACGGCGTGCGGAAGACCCGCGGCCGATCAGGTTGCCTCTTCCGCAGCACCAGCATGCACACGGCCACAGCGACGAAGGCACACAAGGTTCCGGCATTGGCAAACTCGACGATGCGTGTGAGGTCGAGGGTCCCCGCCATGACCATTACGACTGCGCCGGTCAGTGCCGTCATCAGGACTGGCGTGCCACGCGATCGGCTGACCATGGCGAGCTTGGGTGGGAGCAACCCGTCGCGGGCCATGACGAAGAAGATGCGGCTTTGGCCATACATCAGAACGAGGATAACGCTCGGGATGGCGATCACCACTGCTGCAGCGACGATTTGCGCCGCGGTGCCGTGATGCAGCCATTGAAGGATATAGACGAGGGGAGCTGCGTTGTGCGCTTTCGAGAACAGCTGGAATGGCGCGGCGCCCACCGCAAGCGCCGCCACCACGATGTAGATTGTCGTGCAGAGCGCCATGGAGCCCACGATGCCGATGGTGAGGTTGCGTTCGGGCTCTTTCGTCTCTTCCGCCGCGGTTGAAACCGCATCGAATCCGTAGAAGGCGAAGAACACGATCGCAGCGGCGCCCAGCATGCCGTAATTGCTGCCATGTCCGTCCGGTGTCGCGCCGTAGCCAAAGGGTGCAAATGGCGTGAAGCGCACAGCTTCGAAGGATTGCGCGGCGAGGACCACGAACAACATCAGTGCGGCGAGCTTGATCAGCACGAGTACGATGTTGACCGTCGCGCTCTCGTGCGTACCCACGATGAGAAGCAGGGTGATCGCGCCGGCGATGAGCACGGCGGGAAGGTTGATCAGCCCGCCAGTGGCAATCCCGTGCAGCAAGGCATCGGGCACATTCCAACCCGCTGCCTGTATCAGGGAGGTGGCGTGCCCCGACCAGCCGACCGCGACGGCGGCCGCCGCGACCGTGTATTCCAGGATCAGGCTCCAGCCGACGAGCCACGCGATCAGCTCGCCCAGTACCGAGTAGCTGTAGGTGTAGGCGCTGCCGGCCGCCGGGATCATCGTCGCCATTTCCGCGTAGCAGAAGGCGGCGCAGGCACAGATCACGCCGCAGAGCAGAAAGGACAGGATCACCGCTGGGCCGGCCAGCCCTGCCCCAATGCCTGTCAGGGTATAAATGCCGGTGCCGACGATGGCCCCCACCCCCATCGCCACCAGATGCGGCCAGGAAAGGGTAGGCTTCAGCCGGTGCGCTTCGTCCGTTGCCGCGGCCAAGTCCAGCGGTTTCCTGCGGTTCCAGAACGCCATGCAAGCTCCCCTTCTGCCGAGACCGGCCGATTCAAGGCCGGGCGAGGCCTCGCGGCCGATTCGCCGTCCTCGATGTTTACCGCTCGTCAATCGGATGCAAAGCGAAGGGTAACCAATCTCCCCTAGTTTTGTGCAATGGCCGACCATCTCTTTCGCCTTGTTTTCATTGTGCTTCTGCTTCTTGCGGCCGCCGCGGCAGCCCGGGCAGGCACGCTCGCGATCGACATCACCGATTCGCGCGGCCAGCCTGCCGCCGACGCGGTGGTTGCGCTGACGCCGCTGGACAACCCCGGCGCAGTCACGTCGCGCCTGCCCACCGAAGCGATCATCGATCAGCGGAAGGAAACGTTTATCCCGCTCGTCACTGTGGTGCGGCAGGGCGGCCACGTGATCTTCACCAATCACGACACCACGATGCATCAGGTCTATTCCTTCTCGCCGATCAGGCAGTTCGAGTTCGAGATCGATCAGGGCCGCCGCTCCGAGCCGGTGGTGTTCGATAAGCCGGGCGTGGCCTCCATCGGCTGCAACATCCACGACCACATGATCACCTATGTGTATGTGGCCGCGACGCCGTGGGCTGCTCTCACCGACGCCAAGGGCCACGCCGAAATCGCAGA
>DASXGS010000373.1:0-4004 GCA_036488975.1 Rhizomicrobium sp.
CGCCGGCATCGAGAATATTGGCTTCGCATGCAGCGCGCACCACCGCGCCGATGTCAAACCCGGCCACCGAGCGCGCAGAGCCGCGGCCCAGCCCGCCTTCGAAGCCGACCACGAACGTCGGCTTGTTGAAGCGCTCGCGCAAGCGTCCGGCGATGATGCCGACGACACCGGAGTGCCATCCCTCCCCATCCACCAGGACAATCGGCACATCGACCTGCGCGGCGGCCAGCGCCATCGCTTCGTCGAGGATGGAGGATTCGATAGACCGGCGTTCCTTGTTGTGAATGTCGAGTGCACGCGCCAACGCGTCGGCATCGGTTTTCGCCGTGAGCAGCTCGACGCCGAGGCTGCAGCGGCCGACACGGCCGCCAGCATTGATACGCGGCCCGAACACGAAACCCAGATGATCCGGCGTGCAGGGCGGCGCAATACTCGCCACCTGCGCCAGCGCGGCAAAGCCGGGCCGCGCGAGAGTTGAAAGCCGCGCCAGCCCGGTGCGCACGAAGGCGCGGTTGATCCCGATCAGCGGCACCACATCGCACACGGTCGCAAGCGCCACGAGATCGCACAAATCCAGCAAGTCCGGCTCGGCAATGGCGTTCACGGTGTACCAGCCGCTGGTGCGCAAGCTCCGGTTTAGTGCCACCGCGAACAGGAAGGTCACGCCGGCGGCGCACAAATACTTCAGGCCGGAACTGTCGCCCGGCTGATTGGGATTGACGTGCGCCAGCGCCAGCGGCGCAGTTTCCACTGCGTGATGGTCGAGCACAATGACATCGAGACCGGCGTCGCGCGCTGCGCGAAGCGGCGCAGTCGCGGTGGCGCCGCAATCCACCGTGATGACGAGCGACGCGCCTTCCTCCTTCAGCTTCAGCAGCGCAGGCGCATTGGGGCCGTAGCCTTCGGTCATGCGGTCCGGAATGTAGACGCGGGGCGGACGGCCGAGCGCTGTAAGGAATTCGCACAACAGCGCGGCGGAACACGAACCGTCCACATCGTAGTCGCCCCACACGGCGATCTGCTCGCCACGCTCGATGGCAGCGCGCGTGCGTTCCACCGCTTTGTACATATCGGAGAGCAACAGCGGCTCCGGCAGCAGGCGCTTCAGTGTGGGATGGAGATAATCGGCACACTCCTCCGCACCGATGCCGCGCGCGGCAAGCAGATCGCATAGCAATGGCGACAACCCGGCGAAGCGTGCCAGCGCACGCGCCGCATCCGGATCATTCGCGCGCATGGTCCAGCAGCGGCCGGAAAACGAAGCCGCCACGCCAAAGGCGTGCGGGAGAGGTGCAATCGCTTCAGCCAGCATGTCTGCGCAGATGCTTTCCCTTCACCCAGCGCACCGTGTGCGTCTCCGAGCGCATCACCACGCTTTCGGTGAAGACATGCTCACCGCGCATATGCACGCCGGAGAGCATCGAGCCATCCGTAACACCGGTGGCGGCAAGGATCACATCGCCGCGCACCAGGTCGGTGAGAAGATATTTGCGGTCGAAGTCGGTGATGCCGAGCTTGCGGGCGCGTTCGCGCTCCTCTTGCTTGCGGAACACCAGACGCGTCTGCATCTGACCGCCGACGCAACGCAGCGCCGCCGCCGCCAGCACGCCTTCGGGCGCGCCGCCCTGTCCCAGATAGATGTCGATGCCGGTTTCGGGATCCGTGGTGGCGATCACGCCCGCCACATCGCCATCGGTGATCAGCCGCACGGCGGCGCCCGTCTTGCGCACCGATTCGATGATCGCGGCGTGGCGCGGACGGTCGAGAATGAGGGCGGTGATCTCGTTCGCCGGCACGCCCTTGGCTTTGGCGAGACTACGGATGTTCTCGGCCGGATCGGCATCCAGATCGATCGTGCCATCCGGATAACCCGGCCCGATGGCGATCTTGTCCATGTAGGTGTCGGGCGCGTTGAGCAGCGTGCCGGGTTCGGCCATCGCCATCACGGCCAGCGCGTTGGGCAGCGCCTTGGCGGTGAGCGTGGTGCCCTCCAGCGGATCGAGCGCGATATCCACGGCAAGCCCGCCGCTGCCGACCTTCTCACCGATGTAGAGCATCGGCGCTTCGTCGCGCTCGCCCTCGCCGATCACCACCGTGCCTTCGATGGGCAGCACATTGAAGGCAAGCCGCATGGCTTCCACAGCGGCATGATCGGCAGCGTGCTCGTCGCCGCGGCCGATCTGCTTCGCCGCGGCGATCGCCGCCGCTTCGGTGACGCGCACCGCCTCCAGCGCAAACGCGCGATCCAGTCCCTGAGCCATTACGCCCCTCTGTTCTTGTTCTCGAATCTCTGCGCCATGTTAGGCGGATCGGATGCGAATTTCGCGGGCAACTTGATGCGGCCGCGCCGTTCCTCTGTGAGCCGCGGCCGCTGCCGGGAGAGTCAGTGCTTGCCAACTAGCCTCATTTCTGCTTCAATATAGCTTCGGAATGGAGCAGATTATGACCGATCTCTCAATCAAGAACGTCCCTGCTGCGGAGGTTGAGAAGCTGCGCAAACGCGCCAGGCGCAACCAGCGCTCTCTTCAGGGGGAGTTGCGGACGATCCTCTCGGCGGTGCTCGCAACCCCGGAAACAGAACGGCGCGAGCGGCCGCTCACCTTTGAAGAAGCGTTGGCGGAAATCCGCAAAGTTCCGCTGGAAACGCCAGCGGAATCTGTTCCGATGATCCGCGAAGATCGCGATGGCCGATAAGGTCGTCGATGCTTCGGCGCTCGCTGCACTGATCTTCGGCGAACCCGAAGCAGATTGGGTCGAAGCACGACTCGCGAGGCATCGGCTGACTGCACCGGCACTCCTTCCCTTCGAGATGGCCAGCGTCTGCCTCAAGAAGCTGCGCCAGAATCCACGCGAGCGAGCGGCCATTCTGGCCCGCTTTGCAAAGCTTTCCGCATTCCCGGTCGAACTCTATCCGGTCGAACCGACGGCGATGGTCGAAGCCGCGGAGTTACTCGGGCTGACTGCGTACGATGCCAGCTATCTGCTGCTCGCACGCGCCACGGCTGCGGAACTTGTGACGCTCGATGCGGAGCTCGCCCGCGCGATGTGAAGGCTCACCCGCCCTCGATGGGAATCATGCAGGGCGGACCGAGGATCTTGTCCGACGTGGCTATCCCTTTCAGCGCGCGGGCGACGGACGTTTCGGCACATTCGTGCGTGACCATCACGATCGCCACCGGCTCACCCGGGCTGCGGCCGCGCTGGATCATGCTTTCGATGGACACTTCCACCGCCGCCAGATGACCGGCAATTTCCGCCAGCACACCGGGCACGTCGCGCACATCGAAGCGCAGGTAGAATGGACAGGTGTGGGCTTCCGGCGGGGCCGGCGGCAGTGCGTGCAATGCCCGCGCCGGTTTCCCGAACGCCGGTCCATTGGCGCCGCGCGCGATGTCAACGATGTCGGCGATGACCGCCGATGTGGTGGGCTCTTCGCCGGCGCCGCGGCCTTCGAACGTGAATGGCCCGGCGTCGCCCGCATGCGCCACCACCGCGTTGAACACCCCGTCCACATCGGCAAGCGGCGTGCCAAGCTTCACCATGGCAGGCTGCACGCGCTGGTCGAGGCCCTTCGGCGTGCGCCGCGCGATACCGAGCAACTTGATGCGGCAGCCGAACTCGCGCGCGAAATGAATGTCCGCCGGCGTGATGTGCGCAATACCCTCCACGCGCATCGCGCCCACATCCGGCGGCACCCCAAAGGCGAGCGCAGAGAGGATCGCAAGCTTGTGAGCCGTGTCCCCGCCGCCAACATCGAGTGTGGGATCGGCTTCCGCGTAACCTTTTGCCTGCGCATCCTTCAGCACGTCCGCAAACGAGCGGCCGGTCTTCTCCATCTGGGTCAGGATGTAGTTGCAGGTGCCGTTGAGGATGCCGTGCACGGCGTCGATACCATAGGCAATGAGGCTCTCGCGCAGCCCCTTCACGATGGGAATGCCGCCGGCAGCGGCCGCCTCGAAGCGCAGTGGCACATGCTTTTCTTCGGCAAGCGCTGCCAGCCGGCC
>DASXGS010000453.1:0-2266 GCA_036488975.1 Rhizomicrobium sp.
AGCTGCTGCCGTTCATCCCAGCAGCCGCCCGGTCTATGGTCGACCTTGGCAGCGGCGCTGGCTTTCCGGGTCTAGTGCTGGCGATCTTGTTGCGCGACCGACCTGAATTCCGCACCGTGCTCTACGAATCGGTCGGCAAAAAAGCTGGCTTCCTTCGCCAGGCTGCTATCACTGTGCAGACAGCCATTGAAGTTCGAAACGCACGCATTGAGGTCGCCGCGCCCGAGCCGTTCGACGTTGTTACGGCGCGGGCCTGCGCTCCGCTTTCGAAGCTGCTTGGCTATGCACAGCGATTTCAGGCCTCGCACACGACAAACCTGCTCCTTAAGGGACAAAATGCTGCGGCCGAATTGACCGAGGCCCATAAATCTTGGACCATGAAGGTCGTTCGCCACCCGAGTCAGACCGACTCATCGGGCGCGATTCTGGAACTCCGCGAGCTTGCCCGTGTCCGCTAGCCGTCCGCGCATTCTTGTCGTCGCCAACCAGAAGGGCGGCGTGGGAAAAACCACCACGGCGATCAATCTCGGCACCGCGTTGGCTGCGATCGGTGAACCCACGCTAGTGGTCGATGTCGATCCGCAGGGCAATGCCTCGACCGGCCTTGGCATTGGCCGCAGCGAACGCAAGCTCACCATCTACGATGTGCTGGTGGGCGCGGCGAAACTCGGCGACGCCGTCATGCCGACCAAAATTCCCGGCCTGTCGATCGTTCCTTCCACCGTCGATCTCTCCGGCGCCGAACTCGAGCTCATCGATCTGCCACGACGCAATTTCCGGCTGAAGGACGCTCTGGAGGAATATTCCGTACACGGATCATCTGTGTTTTCGTATGTGCTCATCGATTGCCCGCCGTCGCTCACCTTGCTCACCATTAACGCGATGGTGGCGGCCGATGCGGTGATCGTGCCGCTGCAATGCGAATTCTTTGCGCTGGAAGGTCTAAGCCAACTGCTGAAGACCATCGAGCTGGTACGCGCCAATTTGAACGCCGCGCTCGAAATTCAGGGCATCGTCCTGACCATGTTCGACAAGCGCAATCGTTTGTCGGATCAGGTCGCCGCTGACGTGCGCGCCAATATGGGCGAGATGGTGTACAACACGATCATTCCGCGCAACGTGCGCATTTCCGAAGCGCCAAGCCACGGCTTGCCGGCGCTGGTTTACGATCTGCGCTGCCCGGGCAGCCAGGCTTACATCAAACTCGCAGGCGAGCTCGTGCAGCGCGAACGCGCCAAGCTTGCGGCGTGAGCGCGGAGGCAGGCATGGCCGAAGAAATGCGTCACCGTGGGTTGGGCCGCGGACTCTCCGCGCTGATCGGCGAGGAGACGCCGGCGGCGTCACGTGGCGAAGTGGGGAAGGGCGCGCGCACGATTCCAGTCGCGTTCCTCAAACCCAATCGTTTCCAGCCGCGCAAGACGTTTGCGACGGACGAGTTGAACGATCTCGCCAATTCCATTCGCGAAAAGGGCGTGCTGCAGCCGATTCTGGTGCGGCCGATTTCCGGCGAAGCGAATGCGTTTGAGATCGTCGCCGGCGAGCGGCGCTGGCGCGCGGCGCAGCTGGCCAAGTTGCACGACGTGCCGGTGGTGGTGCGTGAGCTGTCCGATTCCGAATCGCTCGAGCTTGCCATCATTGAAAATGTGCAGCGCGCCGATCTGAATGCGATCGAGGAAGCAGCAGCGTATCACGAGCTGATGGACCGCTTCTCCTACACGCAGGAGCGGCTGGCGCAGGAAGTCGGCAAAAGCCGCAGTCATGTGGCGAATACGATGCGCCTGCTGAAATTACCGGAAGGCGTGAAGGCGATGATCCGCGACGGGCGGCTGACTGCCGGCCACGCGCGCACGCTCATCGGCGTGCCGGATGCCGAGGCGCGCGCCAAAGCGATTGTCGAAGTCGGCCTCAATGTGCGCGAGGCGGAAGCGAAGGCGAAGCCCAGAGCCAAGGCAAACGGCGGACGCGCCGGCGGCAAGGATGCAGATACCCGTGCGCTGGAGGCCAGCCTGTCGAATATTCTGGGGCTCGCGGTAGAGATTTCGCATCGGGGCGGCAAGGGCGGCGAACTGAAGATCGCCTACAAAACGCTCGAACAGCTGGACGATGTGGTGGCCCGGCTGAGCCGCAGCCCCTAGCTGTTTCGCGCGATGCGCAGCGCCTCGGCGGGATCAATGCGGCCGTCATAGAGTGCGCGGCCAACGATCACACCGATGATATTCGGATTTTGAAGTGCGACTAGCGCTTCGATATCCGAGACGCTGGCAAC
>DASXGS010000456.1:0-3109 GCA_036488975.1 Rhizomicrobium sp.
AGAGAGCCCGGCGCCGTCGAACGGCGGGTCGGGCGGTGCATCCGGCGGTGGCACCTCACCGTAGCCGTCCGTTCGCGGGCGGGCTAGCCTGCAGCTGGCGGAACCGTCAGTATGAAACAGCCGTTCCGTACTGACGGGAGATGACATGCCTCATCGCGAGCCGAAATCTGTCAAACCGGCGAAGCACCATGAGAAGAGCAAAATCGACGAGCAGGTCGAGGAGAGCTTTCCCGCGAGCGATCCGCCGGCCTTCATGGGTGGCAAGCACATCGTCGGCGCCCCGCGGAAGCGCGAGACACCGGCGCCAGAGTGCGTGAAGCCGAAAAAATAGTTACAGCGGGATTGCTCGCGGCTTTCACGCCGTCATGTGAGCATGGGCACAGGAAAGGGACGCGCATGACGACGGTCGATATCGTGGTGCTTCAGCCGCTCGTGGCGCTGATTTTCGGCATTCTTATTTTGCTTATCCCTCGCCTGCTGAACTACCTCGTCGCGATCTACCTGATCCTGATCGGTCTTATCGGATTGTGGCCGCACATTTTCGGCTCGCGGCTACTGCACTGACTATTCTGCAGCTTTTGCCGGCAGGCTTTTCGCAGCCGACATTCGCTCCTCCGCGCTACGGTCGGCAATAACGTTCGGCGGCAGATTCTCGGTGTCTGCGCGGCGGAAGATGTACGCAAGCGTGTCCGCAATGGCGAGCACCCGCCGCTCGATCTCATTGTCGTCCCAGCCATAGATCTGGCCGGCGACACGAATGATGCCGCCTCCATTGATGACATAATCCGGCGCGTACAGAATGTCCCGTGCCGTCAGCGCTGCGCCATGCTCATCGCGTGCGAGTTGATTGTTGGCACCGCCCGCAATCACGCGCGCATGAAGCTTGGGGACAGTGTCGTCGTTGAGGATGGCGCCCAGCGCATTGGGCGAAAAGACATCGCATTCACTGGTGACGATTTCGTCCGGTGAAACCGCCTTGGCGCCGAAGCAGTCGACGGCGCGCTTCACAGTGTCCTGATTCATATCGGCGACGATCAGCTTTGCGCCTTCCATGTGCAGCCGCTCCGCCAGCCCCATGCCAACTTTGCCAAGCCCCTGAATGGCGACAGTAAGGCCTTCGGTCGAATCGGCGCCAAGCCGGTGCTTCACCGCCGCTTTCAGCCCGACGAAAACGCCGAGCGCCGTGAGCGGGGCGGAATCCCCGCCGGTTTTGCCGGGCTGGTCGTACCCCGCAATGTATTTGGTGCCGCGCGCAATCACCGGCATGTCGGCGGGCTTCATGCCGACGTCCATGGCTGTGATGTAGCGGCCGTCAAGCGCGTTTATTGCGGCGGCATAGGCCAGCAACAGCGCTTGGGTCTTGTTCGCCGGATCGCCGAGAATGACGGCCTTGCCGCCACCCAGCGGCAGATTGGCGATGGCGTTCTTGTAGCTCATACCGCGCGACAGGCGCAGCGCATCGGTGAGCGCTTCCTGCTCGCTGGCATACGGATACATGCGTGTGCCGCCGCACGCGGGGCCGAGGGCCGTGGAATGAACCGCGATGATCGCCCTCAGCCCAGTGGGTTTGTCGCTGAAGTAGGCAACCGTCTCGTGATTGTCGAAATCCGCCGCGTCGAACACGCTCATGAACGAAACTCCGTTTCAGCTTTAGGCCGCGAGCATACGGGGCTGACTCGGTAATTGGGTTGCCATTTGCGCATGGCAGCGGCAATGCTCATGCGGCCCCAGCATCGCCTGAAGAAATATCCTGCCGCCCCTCAGGCGCCGATGGCCTTCAGCACCGCATCGGCCGTCAGCACTTGTGGCAGAACTGTCGGCTCCGCGGCGTCCGCCGCGTAGTACAGATACAGCGGCACGCCCGAGCGGGCGTGCGCTTCGAGCAGCGACGTGATTTCCGGATTGCGGTTGGTCCAATCGGCGACGAGGTACGAAATGCGCCTGGCGGCAAACGCGTGCTGCACCTCGGCGCTGGAGAACGCGACCTTCTCGTTAACGAGACAGGTGATGCACCACGCCGCCGTCGCGTTGACGAACACCGGTCGATGCTGCGCGCGCAAGTCCTGGAGACGCGCGGCGCTGTAGCTCTGCGCAGGCAAGGCTCCGATTTCCGCCAAAGCATGCGATGCGGCCACGCCCCGAATTTGCGGCAGCACGAACGCGACGGCTGCCGCGCCGAGCGCCAATGCCAGCCAGCCAAGGGCTCGGGCGCGGCGGGCCTGCGTGGCACCGAAAATCCACAGCGCGAAAGCAACTGTCAGTGCGAGCGCCAGCAGCAGCAGCAAATGCGGCTGATCCGTTTCGAAACTCAGCACCCAGACGAGCCACAGCGCGGTTGCGTACATCGGGAATGCGAGGAATTGGCGGAAACGGATCATCCAGGCGCCCGGCTTCGGCAGCCAGCGCGTGATCGCAGGCGAAAGACCGATGCCAATGAACGGCGCAGCAAACCCGATGCCGAGCGCGAGGAAAATCAGCAGGGCGACCGCCGCGGGCTGCGCGATCGCGTAACCAAGTGCTACGGCCATGAAGGGCGCCGTGCAGGGTGCAGCAACCGCCACCGCCAGCACGCCGGTGAAGAACGCGCCCATGGTGCCGCCGCGGCGCGTGAGGCTTTCGCCGGCGCCGATGCCCGGCACCTCGAATAGCCCGGACAGATTGAGGCCAACGATGAAAATCAGCAGCGCAAAGCCGCCGACCGCAACTGGATCTTGAAGCTGAAAGCCCCAGCCGATGGCTGCGCCGCCCGCGCGCAGCAGCACCAGCGCGAGTCCCAGCGCGATGAAGCTGAGAATGGCCCCTGCGCCATAACTCAGGCCTTCGCGCGCGATTTCGCGCCGGTCGCCGTGTGCCGTGTTGGCAATCGCCAGCGCCTTCATCGCCAGCACCGGCAGCACGCAGGGCATGAGGTTGAGGATCAGGCCGCCAAACAGTGCGAACAGCAGGGCAAGCGGAAGACCGATTCCTACACTGTTCGACTCTGCTGATCCTTCATGCGACGCAAACTGCGCCTGCGGAACGGGACCGGGTTTTGCATCGATGGAGAGCGCCTGCACCGAGCCGTCTTTCCCGGTGAGCACAACCACGCCGGAAAGTGCGTTGCCCAGCT
>DASXGS010000045.1:0-10909 GCA_036488975.1 Rhizomicrobium sp.
GTTCCGGAAGCCGACCTGCCGCGCGGCGAAAGCCTGAAGGATGTGCTGGAGCGCGTGCTCCCCTATTGGCACGGCACCATCCTGCCGCAGCTGCGCGAAGGAAAGCGCGTCCTCATTGTCGCGCACGGCAACTCGCTGCGCGCACTGATGAAGCATCTCGAGAACATCTCCGACGAGGAGATTGTGGCGGTGAATCTGCCCACCGGAATTCCGCGCGTCTACCGGCTGGACGAAGACTGGAAAGCGGTAGAGGCGCGGTTCCTTGGCAATGCGGCGGAGGTGCAGGCCAAGATCGAATCGGTCCAGAAGCAGACGCAGCGCGCGTGACGCGAACCGCTTTCCTCTTCATTGGGGCGGCTGTGATGATGGCGCCGGCTTTGGTTGCCGCGCCAGCCGACCAACGGGGTATTCCGGCAAGCCAGGCGGGTAAGCTGCCAAGAACAGAAGAACGCTATCGCGAGCTAAAGCGCCAGGTCGAAAAGGCTGCGCCTGCCGTAAATACGGCAAAGCAGAAGAGCGAAACGCTCGCGGTCCAGGCGGTCACTGTGCGTCAGCAATTGATCTCGACGGCTGCACGCGTGCAGTTGCTGGAAACCGACAAGGCGAGAATCGATGCCGATGTCGTGCAGCTGGCGCAGCAGGAGCGCGCGCTATCGCAAAGCCTCGCGCATGATCGCGTGCGCGTCTCGCATTTGCTCGCTGTCCTCGAGCGCCTGCAAACCGACATGCCGCCGGCGGTTGCGCTCCAGCCTGCAGATGCGCTGCGCTCGGCCCGCGGCGCGATGCTGCTCGGCGCAACCCTGCCGCGCGTCTATGGGGCAGCGGCGGCCTTAGCAAAAGAGATCGACCGGCTAAAGGCGGGGCGCGCGGCTTTGCTTAAGCGACGGGTAGACGGCGTTCGTACGGCGGCACAACTCAGCCGCGCGCGCACGCGCCTCGATCAACTTCTCGCGACGAAAGAGGCGCAGGCGGGCATCGCCAGCGCGACTTATCTCACGATGAAGGCGAAGCTGGATGCCGTTGCGACGCAGGCGAACGATCTGAAATCGCTCCTGGACCGCGTGGCGGCGTTGCGTGCCGGCGGCAGCATGGCGGGCATGGTGACCGTCGCCCCGCAAAACCGGGCGACTGCCCGCCGACCAAAGCCGGGTTCACTGGAACCGCCCGTGGTGGGCCGACTTGTGCCAAACCAGGCCGACGATATCGCAGGCGCTCGCGCGCCGGGCCTGAGCTTCGCAGTCGCTCCGGGCGCCGCTGTTGTCGCACCGGCCGACTCGCAGGTTCTTTTTGCCGGGCGTTACCATAAATCTGCACAAGTCTTGATCTTACAGACAGCCGGCGGATACGATCTTGTACTTGCCGGCTTGGATCGGATCGACGTCCGGCCTGGAAACCGGCTGCTCGCCGGAGAGCCCGTGGGCCGGATGCCAACGACAGGGTATGGGGCGAAGCTCTACTTTGAGCTTCGCCAAAACGGCAGAGGCGTAAACCCGGCACCATGGCTCGGGTTGGATTTGAGGAAGGCCAAACGCTCATGAGGAAGTATGTGTATGTCGGAGCGGGTATGGCCGCGGGTTTTGCGACCGCGTTGATGCTCTATCCAGCTGCTCACGGCGCAAACGATCTTTCGGCTTACCGCCAGCTCGATCTCTTCAGCGATGCCTTCCAGAAGGTGCGCGCCGACTATGTGAGGCCGGTCGAAGACAAGGAGCTGGTCAACAACGCCATCGAAGGCATGGTGTCCGGTCTCGATCCGCATTCGAGCTACATGGATGCCAAGGAATTTGCCGACATGCAGATCCAGACACGCGGCGAGTTCGGCGGCCTCGGCATCGAAGTGACCATGGAAGACGGGCTGGTGAAAGTCATCTCCCCGATCGACGACACACCTGCGGCGAAGGCCGGGATCAAGACCGGCGATTTCATTGCCGCGATCAACAGCACGCCTATCCAGGGCATGGCATTGAATGACGCTATCGACAAGATGCGTGGACCGAACGGCAGCAAAGTCACGCTTACCGTGCTGCGGCCCGGCACGAAGAAACCGTTCGACGTGACGTTGGCACGTGCCGTTATCCACGTGGACAGCGTAAAATATCACCGCGAAGGCGATATCGGTTACATTCGCATCTCTGCGTTCAATGAGCGGACCGCCTCGGGCATTGAGAAGGCGGTACGCGATCTGAAGCAACAGATCGGCGGCGGACTGAAGGGTTATGTCCTCGATCTGCGCAACGATCCGGGTGGGCTGCTTGATCAGGCCATCGATGTGTCGGACGATCTGCTGACGTCTGGGGAAATCGTCTCAACCCGCGGCCGTCACCCTGACGACACACAGCGCTACAACGCGCGCGGCGGCGATATCACGGATGGGAAGCCCGTGGTGGTGCTGATAAATGGCGGAACGGCCAGCGCAGCCGAGATCGTCGCTGGCGCGCTTCAGGATCATAGCCGTGCCAAGCTTGTTGGCATGACCTCCTTTGGCAAAGGCTCGGTGCAAACCATTATTCCACTGGGTGAAGGCGGCGGTGCGCTGCGTCTCACCACCGCGCGCTATTATACGCCGTCGGGTCACTCCATTCAGGCGACCGGTATCATTCCGGACATTGCCGTGAGTCAGGGCGATGATGACGATGCGGGCAAAGCGCTGCGCGTAAGCGAGGCCAATCTGCCCGGCCACCTGACGGGGGAAGCCGCCAAAAAGGCGAGCCAGCCTGTGATCAAGCCGGTACCGGGCAAGACTTACAAGGATTTCCAGCTTTCCTACGCGCTCGATCTGTTGCACGGCGGAAAGCCCACGGTGGCATCGATCAAGAGCGCGGCAGCAAATTGACCCTGCCGGAACCTTCATGAAACGACTCTCGCTTGTGGCTCTGGGCGCAGGGGGCGCCTTTTGCGCCACCTTCGCGCTTTTGCACTTTGCGCAAGGGGCGGATTCCAGCAGCGAACTGTCGCGCTTCGGCAAGGCGTATGCGGTGGTGCGCGGAAACTATGTCGAGGCCCCGCAGGATCAGCAGCTGGTCGAAGGCGCAATCAGCGGCATGCTGGCAAACCTCGATCCGCATTCGAGCTATTTCGATCCGCGCACCTATGCGGCCATGCAGGTGAAAACCGAAGGCCAATACGGTGGCGTGGGACTGGTGATTGGGCTCGACGAAAGTATCGTCACGGTCATCTCCCCTATCGAGGACACGCCGGCTTCGAAGGCTGGCATCAAGGCTGGCGACCATATCCTTTCGGTGGATGGGAAGCTGATCACCGGCCAAAAACTCGACGATGTGCAGGACAAGCTGCGTGGGCCGGCGGGCACAAAGATTACGCTCGGCATTATGCGCGAGGGCGTGAAGGATCCGTTCGATGTAACGCTGACCCGACAGGTCATTTCGGTGGAAGCCGTTACCCACAAGCGTGAAGGCGATATCGGCTACGTCAAGATTCCCGCATTCAACGAGCGCACCAATTCCGGCGTGCGCGCTGCCGTGGCCGCGCTCAAGAAGGAGATCGGACCGAACCTGAAAGGTTATGTGCTGGATCTGCGCGATGATGGCGGCGGCCTGCTCGATCAGGCGATCGCTGTGTCCGACGATTTTCTCGATGGCGGAGAGATCGTTTCGATCCGCGGGCGCAACAAGGATGATACGCAGCGCTTCGATGCTTCGCCTGGCGATGTCGCCGACGGCAAGCCGATCGTTATTCTGGTAAACGGCGGGACCGCGAGCGCCTCGGAAATCGTGGCTGGCGCGCTGCAGGATCACAAACGGGCACGCGTCGAAGGCACGCTCACCTTCGGCAAGGGCTCCGTGCAGACGGTGATCCCGTTGGACGATGGCAAAGCCGGCGCGCTGCATATGACGACGGCGCGCTATTACACACCCTCGGGCCGCTCCATTCAGACCACTGGAATCGTTCCAGACGTGCGCGTGGCGGACAACAAGGCGGATGAGAGCGCGCTGGAAAGCCTGATAGGCCGCGAAGCCGACCTGCCGCATCATCTGGTAGCGGAGGGTGCACCGGTGAAATCGGATGTCGGCTCGGTGATCCACCCCGATCCGAAAAAGCGGTATGCCGATTTTCAGCTGAACTATGCCGAGCAGATGCTGCACGGCATGACAGGCCGCTAGGCCGCGTGGAGCTCAGTCTTTAACGAACTTTAACCATGCCACGGCCATGCTGGGGCATGGTGACAACTGCAATCATCCCGGAAGAGGTCACTAAGCCCTCGCGACGCGGCACGCATGCGCTGGCGTTGGGTTACACCGCGCTAGCTTTGTCGACTCTGCTGTTCGCGGGGGGCATTCAGTGGTTGGGCAGTGCGTCCGATGGTCAGCCGCTCGTGCAAGTGCGTCTGCCGGATGCCCCGCGCGCCGCGGCAACCGCGCAGGAACAAAGCCCAGCTCCCGTTACAGCACCGCAGCCGGCGCCACAACCGGCCGCGCCGCCCAGGATCACCCAGCCGATTTACGCGGGCACGACGCTGGTCGCCGATCCGGCATTGATCGAAAACACGTCGGCCGGACCGCTACCACGCATCGCCGATGACGGCCGCACGCCGATGCAGGCCTACGCCCCGCCCGTTGCCGCGGGCGGCAGCCCGCGCATCGCGATCGTAATGAGCGGCCTCGGCATCGGCGCAAAGGCGACAAGCGCGGCGCTGGAACTGCCCTCTGCGATCACTTTGGCGTTCGTTCCGATTGCTTCGAATGCGCAGCAATGGGTGAACGAAGCGCGCCGCAGAGGTCACGAAGTGCTCCTGCAGGTTCCGATGGAGCCGTACGACTATCCCGACAGCGATCCCGGCCCGAACACCATGCGCGTGGGACAGCGTCAGGATGAAAACGCGGAGCGGCTCACCAGGGCGGCGACCAAAATTATCGGGTATGGCGGACTGATGAATCTCGCCGGCAGCCGGCTGATGGCGGATGCGGATTCATTTACGCCGGTCCTGACCTTTGCCGCACGTCGCGGCCTGCTGTTTTTCGAATCCGGCGCGGGTGCGAAACCTGCCGGCCTGCAGCTTGCTGCGCAAACCAGGGCGCCGTACGTGCAAAGCGCGCTCGCAATCGATGCCGATCCCGATGGCGCCGATATCGACCGCAAGTTGTCCGATCTTGAAACAATGGCGCGGGCGAATGGCATCGCTGCCGCAACCGCATCTGCCTACCCCATCACGCTTGCGCACCTCAAAACATGGGCGCAAGGCCTTTCCGGCAGGGGCTTTGTTCTGGTACCTGCTTCGGCCATAGTCGCGCCCGCAAAATAAATTCACGGCGGCGAATGGCCCGTCACACGCTCAATCTGAAGCACGAAGACTTGCCTTACCGCCCGTGTGTCGGCGTGATGCTGCTCGACCGTGAGGGCAACGTCTTCGTCGGCAAGCGCATCGACCAGACCGTGGAAGGGTGGCAGATGCCGCAAGGCGGCATCGACGGCGACGAAACGCCGGAACAGGCCGCACTGCGCGAGCTGGAAGAGGAAATCGGCACACGCAACGCGAAGCTCCTGCGCCTGCATTCCGAGTGGCTGTGCTACGACCTGCCGGCGCACCTTCTGGGGGTGGCATTGCGTGGGCGCTATCGCGGCCAGCGCCAGAAATGGATGGCGATGCGGTATCTTGGGGATGATTCCGACATCAATATCGGCACCGCCGAGCCGGAATTCGCGGAATGGAAGTGGCTCGCCATCGAGGCGTTGCCGCGGCTCATCGTGCCGTTCAAGCGCGACACCTATCTGAAGGTGATCTCCGAATTCCGCGACCTGGCCGGCCCAGAAACCTGAGTTTTCTACTTCGCTGCATAGCGGCGGCGGAAATCCGTCATGAATGCCTGCAGCGTGTCGATGGACGCGACACGTGCGGCGACGTCCTTGAAGGCGATGCCTTGTAGATCAGGCTTCTGGGTGACGATGGCGAAGGCATCCGCATCTGTCGTGCCAGAAATCTTGGCACCGAAGCGCACATGCAGGCGATTCAGCGCCGACTGATCGTCCGCGAGCGAGTAGGCTATCGCCGCGCGCATCAGGTTCTGGTGGTCGGCTTGAGAGAGGCTCGGTGGAGAATCGGCGGCAGAAGAAATCAACTCTTCCGATTTGACGCCGGCCTGCTCCCAATTGCCGCTTTCCCAGTAGATGTCGGCGCGCAGCTTCGTTGAGTCGCCGGATTCGTCGACCGCCAGCAAGTCGAGCGCCTGCTCCCATTGCTTGAGCGCAGCCAGTGCGCGGGCCTCCAGCAGCATGCGCTGCTGGGTCACGTCGTCCGGCAAGCCGGTGATGCGCGTGGTGCGCAGTGCCTCCAGCGCCTCTTTGGGTTTGTGATCGAGCAAATCGAGCATCGCAAGGCGCGTGGCCACCTGCGCGCGCGCCACGCCGTCCAGCCGGTTGTCGACCTGATATTTGAGCAGCTTCGCGGCCGGCGACAGCAGATCGATTGCAATCAGGCGGTCGGACATGCGGCGGATCATGTCGTCGCCCTTGGGGCCGATGGGGGTGAGATCGATGAATTCGTAGAAGATGCCGAGCGCTCGGACCGGCGACATTCGGTCAGCCTCACCTTTGAGGAACAGACGCTCGAACGTGGCGCGCATTTCGTCTTGCGCGGCGCGGCCTTGCTCTTCCTCCGGAAATTGGACGGAGGCTTGCCGCAACATCTGCAGGCCGGAGCGCCAGTCCCGTCGCGCAAAATAAAGGACGGCAAGCTTGCGCAGCGTTTTCAGTTCGAGGCGATCGCCCCGCCAACGGAAACGCAGCGCCTCAAGTTCGTTTGTCGCCACTTTCGGCGTGATATGGCGACTGTCCAGCTCACACAGCACGCGGTCGTAAACCGCCAGTGCCGCGGCGTGTTCGTCGCCGCTGGCTTCGATCTCGCCGAACAGCGCATCCGCATCGGCGGCGTGCCCGGTTCTCGCAAGCAGTTGCGCGCGCGCAAGTTCCATATCGTGCGTCACCGCGGACGATGGATTCTCCGGTAGTCTCGCAAGCGTCCGCCCTGCACCTTCCAGATCGCCGCCTGCCATGAGGGCATTGACCATGGCAATTTGCGCATTGTCGCGCCATTCCGCCGGATAGAATTTCAGCACCGCCTGTGCCGTGCGAAGGGCATCGCGCGCCGCCGGCCAGTTTTCCAGTGCTGCTTCGGTCAGGCCCCGCCACAATGCAGCGTGCCGATCGTTGTCGAATGCCGTGCTGGTGAGATCGGCGCGCGCATCGCGGTAACGGCCTATCATGTATTCGGCCGCCGCGCGGATGATCTGCAGCTGCGGCTCGCTTTGCAGCGCCGGATCGTTCGTCTGCATCAGCCGGACGAGACCGAGCGCTTCTGCGCCGAAGCTGTTGGCGATATAGAATCGCGCGAGTGCCAGGCGGCCCTGAAAGGCTTCACGGGCTTCCGCGGACGCAGCACGGGCGCGCAGCTTCTGCTCGGACGCGAACAAGCCGGCGGCAGGACCGCTGCGCCATCGCGCAAAATCGATGAAGGCAACGCTCTTGCCGGCCGCGGCCAGCGCGGAGACTGAACTCGGAATCGAAACCGTAGGTGGTGTCAGAGCAAGCCCGCCTGCTCGCGTTATGGAGACGCGCGACTGCGATATCGTAACATCGAGATCGTCGGCGACGGGATCGATGACCAACCCGGACGCGGTCGGCAGCGCGGCGAATTCCAGATAGTTGCGTTGCACGGGCATCGCGTGCCCGGGCTGCGACGGCACAATGATGAGCGTGTCGCCAACCACGGGATCGGTCACGCGGAAAGCCTGCGCGGCGCCAGGCACCACGGACGCGATGGCGGGATGCCGCGCATCGTCGTCTCGCGTCAGCGCGAGCGGCACGGGCGTCGCGATTGCATGCGACGCGATGCTGACCGCGATATGATCGGGGGTCATTTGCGCCGCGATCCGCTCCGGCTGCTTCAGGCCAATTCGCAGCGTGGTGAGGTTGCCGCTGGCCGAGCCATCGACAGATGCGGGAAAATCTCCCAGCGCCGCCTGCAACTTCGAAAGATCGATGGCAGGTCCGCCTTCGACGACAATCCACGCCACGTTCGCCCGCACGAAGGCTGCGGCGGTTTTGGCGCCGGGAAAGTTGAGCGTCGCGCCATCCTGCGTGCGGGCGGCGGTCACTTCAGGCTTCGGAGGCGGCTGAATGGCGGGAACGATGTTCTTGGGCGGGTTTGGCGCGGCCCCAAAGAGGGTGCCCGGCGCGTTGTGCGCGGGCGCTGCAGGGACCGAGGGATTTGTTTGCCGCTGCGGGTTGTTGCCTGCCGGCTTCACGGCGGAAACAGTTGGAGCTTTCGGCGTTCCATTCAGTTGATTGGCCGCGGCGAGTATCGCCTGCTTCTGCGCTGCCTCGGAGGCGGTCGAGTCCGTGGCGGGCGACATCACATCGAGGACGACCTTTGCGCCGATGCGCGAGGTGCGCGCTTTCGCGCCGGGATCGGTGGTGAATTCGATGATGGTGGCGCCGTGTTCCACGCGCCAGCCGCCGTGCTTCACCCAGGGCGGCGCAATCCGCTCGAGCGCGGCAAAATCGGGACTTGCAAGTCCCGCGAAGCGCAACGTGATGTGGCCCGCGCTCGGGAACATGTTGTAGTTCAGGGGCCGCGGCCAATCGAAAACCAGCCGCGAATAGGTGGAATAGGCTCCCGCCCGGATGGGGAGCACCGGCAGCTTGGTGACGTCTACGGCTTCTTCTTTGGGCGCCGGCGGCGACAGATCGGGCGGTGTGGCGCTGGAACCGGCAGGAGTCAGATCCACCGCCAGCCGATTGGCGGACGAGCTCACATGCGGCTTGATCTCTTGCGCCAGCGCCAGCCGGAAAGTCTGGCCATCGGCATCGGCGCGCGCGCTCCCAACGTAAGCAGAGAGGCCCTGTACGATCGCATTCGAGTCGACCGCGACCTTGCGATCGAAATGGATGGTGAGCACGCCGCCTGAAACGCCCACCTGACTGTGCGCCGGCGGATCGAGGGTGAAGAGAATGCGGCCGAAGCCGTCCGCGCCAGAGGTGCTGACCGAATCCGCAAAAGCGGGCGTGACGAGCGCGGTGCAAAAGAGCAGCGCGGCCGTCCGCTTATGGCTGTGCGTGGCCCTCCCGGCAGCCATCGGTCATTTGCCTGTCTGCGGTGACGGCGCAGCTTGAGAAGGAACCGTCGCGGAAGTCGTGCCCACTTGTGCCATCGGTAATGTCTGCGCGGTGCGCTGCGCGGCAGTTTGCGCTGTTTGCGGAGCGGCGGTTGTTGCCGGCGCCGGGTGTTGAGCTGCGGTCGTGGCGGTCTGCGGTGCCGGCACGGGCTGCGGCGGACGCGCCGAAGCATTTGTCGGTTGCGCCCCCGGCGAAGTCTGCGGCGCGACGGATTGCATAGACAGCGGCTTCGTGAAGGCCGCCTGTGCCATAGCCAACTTCTTCGCGCGGCGCCGGTGTTTGGCGGCGGATTTTCCGCCATCGGTTGGTCCCGGAGCGGTTTGCGGCGGTGCGGGTGTGGGCGCGGAATTGTCGGCCGATTGCTGCGGCGCGGGCGTTGGCGATGGCGCCGCTGGCATCGGGTCCGGTTGCGCGGGCGCCGGCGCCGGCATGGATGCTGCCGCCGGCTGAGTTGTTTGCGGCGGTGGCGGCGCGGCAGCGGCGGAGGCAGCCGTCGCGGCAACCTGCGCAGCTTCGGTTTCGATCTTCTGTGGGTTGAGGCGGTTGGCGAGCTTCACCGTCAGCTTCTGCGCCGCTTCCGGCTGCATCTGCGCAAGGATGGCGCCGAGCACATCCGCTTTCATGGCGGCGGCTACCGGAACAAGCACCTCGTCGCTCAACGCGTTGAAGATGCGGGCCGCATCCTTAGGCTTCATCGACGAATAGCTCTTCACCAGCTGATCGAACTGCTTTTGCTCGGCGGCGTCGCGCTGCCCCAGAAGCGACTGCAATTTCGCCTGCAGCGCCTTGAGTTCGGCGATGCGCTGATCCACCCGCTTGGCCGCCGCCGCGATCAAATTTTCACGGGTGGAGAGTTCCCCCTCGCGCACATCGAGCTCGGAACGGCGATGCGCGAGACTTGTCAGCACGTCGACGGTGGAAGCGCTGCCCTGCTCGGCGTCCTCGCCGGCCGGATCGGGATTTGCGGGACGCGCCACTCCAGGTCGGACATCTTTACCGTCCTGCGCGCGGGCGTCGATCAGTCCTTCGCCTTTGATGACCAGCAGCGCCGCCGCCAAAGTCATGACGGTAGGCAACAGGCGCACGTGGCGGAGAAGTTTACCCGCCCTCACCGGATGCTCCGCAGCCGTGGCTTCAGCGAGTCCAGGCGACTTGCCAACGCGCCGGAGAGCGGCGAACCGTTTTTCGTTCCGCCGCGCTCGATGCGCTCGGCGATGCGTTCGCCGGATGCGGCGAGCATCGCCAGCTCATCGGCCAGTCCGCGCCCGCGGGCGATCTTCTCTTCGAGCTGTTCCGAAGCGCCCGCTGCAGCGGCCTTCAACATCCGCATGGAAACACCTGCATTGGCGATCGCGGTGTTCAGCCCTGCAATGGTTTCTTTCAGGGCGTCCTGTCCTTTGCGCAGCAGCGAGAGCCTGCGTTCCAGCAGCGCGCAATAGCCGAGCGTCAGCACGAGCAAGACTGAGAGAACAAGTTCAACAACTACTGAGAGGCTCATTGGGATTCCCTATGGTAGCGCGACGCATCGGTGCGTTTGATGGCATCTTCCACGCGCACGGCGACGGAGGAGCCGACCCGGCCCATGCGGCCCTGCAGCAGTGGCACGCCGCCGCAGCGCAATTCGATTTTCGAATCGGGGCCCGCGTTCATCATCACGGTTTCGCCGACCTGAAGATTCATGATCTTGCTGAGGGGCATCCTCTGCTCGTCGAGGATGGCGTCGATCTCCACACGCGTGGACCACAGCTCGGTGGCGAGATGGCTTTCCCATATCGAATCG
>DASXGS010000067.1:0-1564 GCA_036488975.1 Rhizomicrobium sp.
ACAGGATCTCGTAGCAGATCAGCGGGCCCACGGGCGGCGCGCCGGGCACATTGTAAGTGCGCGGACCGTCGCCGCTTGAGAAGCTGCCCGGCTGGTTCACCAGCCGGTCGATGCCGAGCGTGTGCAATGTCTGGGGGAAAGGCACGTATTCGCCAAAGGGGACGAGATGGAATTTGTCATAGCGCGCCAGCAGTGCGCCGCCGAACCCGAAGACATAGAAGCTGTTA
The DNA here is from genome assembly GCA_036488975.1 of Rhizomicrobium sp. Taxonomy (GTDB): domain Bacteria; phylum Pseudomonadota; class Alphaproteobacteria; order Micropepsales; family Micropepsaceae; genus Rhizomicrobium. The sequence goes on from DASXGS010000067.1 coordinate 228, forward strand.
TGCGCGACTAGCTTGCCATCGGCGCCGTATTCTGCGCGTGCGGCACCCGTCATCACCACTCTGCTGCGATCTGTGAGGGTGGCGATGTCCGCCAGCGCCTGCGGCACGTGTTCGAGCAGGAAGGGCGGCGCAGCTTCTGGCCAGATGATGTGCGTCGGCGGCGGGCCCTTGCGCTCGACGCTCAGTCCCAGCAGCTGGTGCCAGTGGGCGGTGCGCAATGACGGAAGGTATTTCTGATCCTGCGGCACATTCGGCTGCACCAACCGCAGGCGCACGCCCGATACAGGCTGTGTGGGATTGAATCCGAGACGAACCACGCCGCCGATCCAGAGCGCAACAAACAGCAACGCCATCGTTGCGGGAATCAACCGTGTCCGGCCCCTGTCGCGCAGCAGCGCCAGGGACGCGCCGAACAGGGTCGTCAGCAGTGACAAGCCGTACACGCCGAACATCGAGACGCTTTGCAGCACGGCGAGCGATGCGCCCCAGCCATAGCCGGGTATATTCCACGGAAAACCCGTGAGGATGTGGCCGCGCAGCCATTCGGTAAACACGTAAGCCGCGGTGAAGACGAAGATGCGCGACGCGCCTTCGCGCCACAACCACGCTGCAACCGCGCAGGCCGCCGCGATGAAGATCGCCAACCCACCGGGAAACAGCAGCGCGACAAACGGAATCTGCCAGGCGTGTCCCAGCGGATCGACCAGAAACGCGTAAGCCACCCAGTAGAGCCCAACAAGAAACTGCCCGAAGCCACATGCCCAGCCGATCACCGCGCTGCGCCAGATTGGCCGCGTGTCCGAATGCGCACCGTCAAGCAGCAGCACGAGCACGGCGAAGGAGATCAGCAAAAGCGGAAACAGTCCGAACGGTGCGAAGGCAAAGGCGGAAGGCGCACCGCTCAAGAACGCCACGCCAAACCGCCGCCAGCCGCGCAAGCCGCGCAGCCATGTCGCAACGCTTTCGCCAGCGCGCTCCAGCGACGGCCTGAGCGTCATGCGTTCACGGTTTCCGGCTTGGCGGGGGGGCGCAGGCGCAGGCGCTTGATGCGGCGCGGATCGGCTTCCAACACTTCGAACTCGAAGCCGCCATGGCTGACGATCTCACCCCGCTGCGGCACCCGCCCGATCAGCGACACCACAAGGCCACCAAGTGTATCCACATCCTCTTCCGGATCGGGAGGCTCCAGCGTGATGCCGGTCTCTTCGGCGAAATCCTCGAGGTCGAGCCGGGCATCGGCCTCGTAGATTCCGTCACCCAGTTTCGTCAGGTGGGGCGCTTCATCGACATCGTGCTCGTCGCCAATGTCGCCGACGATCTCCTCGACAAGGTTTTCG
>DASXGS010000454.1:0-1602 GCA_036488975.1 Rhizomicrobium sp.
GCTGTACTTGCCGCGACTTGCCTTCGCGCTTGCGCCGGACGAGCGACGATTTCTTTCGCCGGAATTTGCCGACGCGAAGGCCAAGAACGTGAGCTTCGATCCGGCGAGCGGCGCAGTGAAGCACGCCGTAGGTTCGAGCGCAGACATAGAGGCAATTGCCGCGATGATGCGGCGGTACGCCGATCATACGCTGATGCTCCTGCGCATGCTGCTGCCCGCCTATGCCGCGGCGCTGGAGACCGGCCGCACCAGTTTTCGTCCTGCTGAAATCGAGGGGCGAGCCCTGAGCGCGCGGAAGGACGACACGCGGCTGCACGTGGATGCTTTTCCCTCCACGCCCCTGGGCGGTAACCGAATCCTGCGCCTGTTCACGAACGTGAATCCCGACGGCAAGGGCCGCGATTGGCGGTTGGGCGCACCGTTCGAGGATGCGGCACGCGTTTTTTTGAGCGATGTTCCCCAGCAGGTTCCGGGAAGCGCCCGCCTGTTGAACTGGATCGGGGCGACCAAGAACTATCGCACGGCTTACGACCACATCATGCTGGGCGTTCACGATTCGATGAAGGCCGATGATTCGTACCAGCGCGCAGTGGTGCAGAACGCCTTCAGCTTTCCGCCCGGTTCGACCTGGATCGCGTTCACCGACAAGGTGAGCCATGCCGCGATGGGCGGCCAGCATCTCTTCGAGCAGACGTTCTATCTGCCGGTCGGCGCGATGGCGGACGAATCGAAATCGCCGCTGCGCATTCTCGAGCGACTCGCAAATCGCGCGCTCACATGAGCGCGGGACCTGAGGCACTCGCGAACGAGTGCTGGATCGTCACTGACGGGGTGGTGGGACTCGAAAACCAGGTGCTGGGGCTAGCCGAGCGGCTGCCGCTTTCCCCACGCAGGTTTCGCGTGTCCTTCCGGCAGCCGTGGCAGTTTCTGGCACCCCATTCGATTGGCGATGCCTTGGCGCACCTGGCCGACAAATCGGATGCCTTTGCGGCGCCTTGGCCGCGGCTGCTGATCGGTTCGGGGCGCCATAGCATTCCGGTTTCGCGGGCGGTGAAGCGGGCGAGCCACGGGCGCGCTCTCATCGTGCATTGCGAGGACCCGCACGCACCGGCGAGCTGGTTCGATGCCGTAATCGCGCCCATGCACGACCAACTGAGCGGACCGAACGTATTTTCGATTCTCGGCAGCCCCAACCGCATAACGCCGCGGCGGCTGGTGGAGGCACGCGCGACATTCGCGCCGCTGTTCTCTTCGTTGCGGACCCCGCGTGTTGCGGTGCTGGTCGGCGGCGACAGCAAAACCCACGGCAAGGTCACCGCACTCGGGAACGATGCCGTTGTGTCTGCCCTGCTGTCGCTCTGTCGCGACCATGGATTGATGGTCAGCACCTCGCGCCGCACACCTGCTTCGCTTGTGGAGGCATTGAAGCACGCGCTGGGTGCCACCGACGCGTATATATGGGACGGAAAGGATCCCAATCCATATTTCGGCATGCTGGCATGGGCGGATGCGTTTCTCGTCACGGGGGATTCGGTGAACATGATCTGCGAGGCGGCCGGCACCGGGAAGCCCGTGCATGTGCTGCCGCTGCCAGGTGGGCGC
>DASXGS010000098.1:0-3211 GCA_036488975.1 Rhizomicrobium sp.
TGGAGCGTCGAGGCACGTGGGCTCGACGTCGGCCGTCTGCTCGACGTGCGGCGCGACGCCCACCCGCTGCTCGATGTTGGTATCGCGGACGGCCGAGTGGATCTTCGGGCCAGCACCGATGCGCTCCGTTTCCACGTGGACATGGGCGCGCGCGGCGCGCGGTTGGGAACGCTGGCTGATAACGCCGCCGACGAACCGCAGCTCGGCGATCCGACGGATGTGACCATACGATTCGATGGCGCCTGGCGGCGGGCCGAGGGCACGATCGAGATCCCCGAGCTCCACGCGACGGTGGCGGGTGCGGCCCTGTCGGGCTCGATCGCGCTGCGCGACCTCGACACCGATCCGATTGTCCCGTGTCGCGCCGCTGGCGCTTCTCGGGATTCCCTCCCCTGCGGTCCGGTCGTCGATCTCGCACTCGGCGTGCGGCATCTAGACTTCGCGCAACTGCTGGGCACATCCGGGCTCGCGGTGCCCGAAAGCTTGGGAATGGCGCCCGGCGGCGGCCATGATCTTGGCTCGGCCACGATCGACGTGCGTGTACGCGGACGCCTGGCGGACCCTGCCTCCCTCTCGGTGAGCCAAAAGATCGACTTCAAGCCGCCACGCCAGATGCCGCCGGCGATCGTGCGCCTGCGCAGCGATTTCATCTTCAGCTCCGATGACGGACCCGGGCCGCACCGCCCGATCGACGTCTCGCTCGCATCCCCTGACTTCATCGCCCTGCGCGACGTTCCGCCGCTGTTCGTGCGCACTCTGCTGCTTGCCGAAGACACAGGCTTTTACGGGCATCGCGGCATCGACCTTCGCGAATTACCCGCCGCGCTGCTCACAAACTGGTCGCGGGGCGGCGCCGCGCGCGGCGCGTCGACAATCACCCAGCAGTTGGCCAAGAACCTGTTCCTGTCGCGCGACAAGCAGGTCGGACGCAAGCTGCAGGAACTGGCGATCACGTTCCTGCTCGAGTCGGCGCTCGGCAAGGATCGTATTCTTGAGATCTACCTGAACATCATCGAATGGGGACCGGACCTGCGTGGCCTGCGGCCCGCGGCCCGCCGCTATTTCGGTCGCGAACCCCGGGCGCTGACGCCGGCCGAGATGGCCTTCCTGGTCGCGATCATCCCCGGGCCGATCAAGTACCAGAGTTCGTTCGCGCATGGCACGCCGGGGCCTGGGCTGCGTTCGCTGATCGACGAGCTGCTGGCGAAGCTGCGGTCGGTGCATGCGATCGGCGAGGAGGACTATCTGCAAGCGCTCGGCGAACCCATCGTCGTTGCCGGCGGCAGGCCACCCGGATGATCGGTTCCAATCCCGCCGCACCGCCATCCTTCCGGATGTGCCGTAACATTGCCTGCGGGTCAGCCCTTCTTTGACAGGGAACAACAACAATGACGACCACGCCGTCTCTCAATTCAGGCCTATTCAGACATGGCCGGTGTTACGGTGACGCTGGTGCCGTGCCTTGTGATGGATGAGTCGCTAAGAAACGCTTGTGAAGGAAGTACAAGCCAATCGGTCCGCAAAAAAGCCAAATGAACGCAGCGACGGTCGCAAAGGAACCGCTCTGACCCGTGCCGGCCTCCATCGCCCGAAGCGCTCGGGTTGCGGAGATAAATGGATATAGAACGATCGCCAAAGCAAGCGGCGTAAGGACGTACGTCCATCCTAGAGGGGCTTGGGATAGTTGTCCTGGGTCGTGAACAAACATCAATGCGGCCACTAATGCGCATCCGATGGCCGCTTGCTTCTCACCGCTGCGGAGCTTGTTTGCGGGTCGCGTGATCAGCCAGCAGGGATATCCGTACAGCAAAAGAAGCCCGAGAGAGTATCGGATTCCCATAAGGGCCAAGCTATCACCCGGAGTTGCCGAGAGTGCGCTGGTGAGAAAATACAACGGCACAGCAACAGCGGCGAGTAGAAGTGGGGACATATACAAGATCCGTGAACTTCAGGCGGCCTCGAGAAGCGCCGTTTTCGGCGCTGGCTATCCGGGCCCGTCTCGTGATCAAAGAAGCCCAAATCGTACTGCATAAAGCTCACCAGCCACACCTTGTCGCCGACCTCGGGGGGCGAACTACATCGCGATTCCGTGGCGTCCGGCACCTCAGCCCATACCGTTTGCCGTTAAACTGGCGCTGTACATAGCATCCGCGTCTGCGCCTGCATGCTGTTATATACGCCAGCTTTGTTCCTGCTCCTGCAGTTGCTACTGCTGGTGCTGGCGCGCCCGATAGTCGGGCCCGCCTCCTATGTCATCATGGTGGTCGCCCCACAGCTGGCGGCGGCTGCTGCGATCCGGCGCGCCCGCGCAGAATCTGCCGAAGCACGCTTCGGCTGGTCCGCGATAGCACTGGCGCTAATGATCTGGTCGCTGGGCGCATTCGGCAATCTTTGGATGGAACTCGTCCGTCATCATCAGAACGAGATGTATCGCGACGCGATGCTAGCGTTCAACCTCGCGGTCGTGCCGACCACATTCCTGCTGGCGACCGATTGGCGGCTGAACCAGAGATGGCTGGTGCGTACGGTCGATGCCCTGGTGGCTCTCGCGCTCGGCTACGTGTACTTCCGCTGCACCTGGACGATGATCAACGACCATTCGGGCTCATCTGAAGCGGGCGTAGCATATCTTGTCTGGCTGCTCGATCTGCAGAACATGTACATCCCTGCCGCGGCCTTGACGCGCTGCTACACCGCGGAAACCCGCGCCGAGCGGGATCTGTTTCGCGCGATGTCGGTCTACGGGGCAGTGTACTTCGTGATCGTGTTCATCAACGATCATTGGTTCGCAGGTAACCCCGCGTTCGGACCGGAATACGGCACCCTCGTTACGTTGGCCTTCGCAGTGCTGAGCTTTTTTGCGTTGCAGCCTTCGTCGACGCGCCCGATGCGGCCACCGGACCCGACTCTGGCGCGCGCCGTGCGCAGCGGCAGCCCGATTGTGCTGGCGCTGGCGCTGCTGTTCGCGTCGCTGTTTCTGGTCCGGTTCGATTACCTGGTGGGCTGTGTCGGTGTAGTGGTTGCGGTGTTCGGCATCGGCGTACGCACGACGGTGATCCAGGTGCTGCAAATGGAGCACGGCGAAGCCTTGCAACGGCAAACTTCGGCACTGCAGCTCATGGCTTGGACGGACGCTCTGACGGGCGTACCCAACCGGCACTTCTTTGCCGAGGCGCTGGCGCGCGCCTGGCGCAGAGAGCGTCGATCTGAG
>DASXGS010000115.1:0-11834 GCA_036488975.1 Rhizomicrobium sp.
GTGAAGAACGTCTCGTACACGCTGGTGTAGATCAGGTGGTGATTGGGGTGGCCGGCCAGCGCATGCGCCAGCGGCTCGGTCAAGAACGCATAAATCTGCTTTGAGAAGCCGAAGCAGACCGCGAAGCAGAGCGCGAGCGCAAGCAGCGACCAGATGATCCGCTTACGCAGCTCAACAAGGTGATCGAGCAGCGGCGCCTTGGATGCTTCGATTGCCGCTTCGTCTTCAGGCGTGCGCACGGTCATGGCTGCGGCCCACCGCCGGGTGGCATGGGCTGCGGCGGGGCGGCATCAATAGGCTCCGGCTCAAGCGCCGGCGCATCCGCGCGCGGCGTCAGGATGTCGGGGGGAGGCAGCACCGGCTGATGCAGCGTCTGCTCGAATCCCGCAAACGGCCGCTCACGCCGCAGGGAGTCAATCTCCGCACGCAATTCATCCAGCTCCGCCTGGCGCGACATCTCATCGAAGCTCTTGCGGAACTGGTCCGCCATGGCGCGCGCCTTTGCCATCCAGCGGCCGAGCATGTGCATCAGGCGCGGCAGGTCCTTTGGCCCAACCACCACCAGCGCCACAATCAGCACAATAAGAATATGGCTCCAGGAAAGATCGATCATCAGGTGGGCCTAGCGGCCGACGGTCTGGTCCTTGTTGACCACCGTTTCGTCGCGGCGCTGATCGGCGATGTTGCGCGGCCGTTCGTCCTCGTCGTGTTCGCTTAGGCCTTTGCGGAAGCTTTTGATACCACTAGCAAAGTCGCCCATGATGTCGGAAATCTTGCCGCGCCCGCCAAACAGGATGACGGCGATCGCTGCAATGATGAGAATGTGCCAGATGCTCAGGCCACCCATGGTACTCTCCTTCGCCGCCTGCGATATGCGGCCACTCGCGCCCTCGCCGCTGCTCCGCCTGTTAAAGACCGGGCGCCAGCCGGTTGCAAGCTAACCGACGATGATTTCGGCCCGGCGGCCCAGAATCTGTGCCAGCGCGTTCAGTCGTTTTTGCACCGGCTCCCCGGCGATCGCCTGCCTCCGACGCGGCACTTCGAGAATGAGGCGGGTCGGCGTGAGCTTTAACGGATAGTGCGGCAATTCGCCGACCGCAGAGGCCGAAAGCGCAAACCCAAGCCGGGCCGCAAGGCCGATGCGCAGCGCGGTCGCGGCGTCCTCAGGGTCCAGCAGGTCGTGGACGGCAAGGTCGCGGGGGAAATCCTCGTCGCCGGAATAGCGATGGAAGATGGCAGTGGCGATCAGCGCGCGCGCCCGGTGCGAGGCGCCAGCAAACGGCGCCGTCGCCACCTGACTGAAAGCACCCAGCGCGCGATCGTCGGGATGCCGGCGCCATGCAATATCCGTGAACAGGCATATCGCCTCGCGAATCCGGCGCGATTCCGCGGCTTCGCTGGCGAACAGCAAAGATATCCAGCGAGACAGTTCGCGCGCATGGTCCGGCACGCGCGAAATACGTTGATTGGTATCGGCAGCGAATTGCAGCAGCGGGTCCTTGGCGCGCTCGTCCGGCGGCAGCTGCATATGCAGAATACCTTCGCGCAGGCCGTAGGCGGAAATCACCACGCGATCGAGTTCGGTCGCGAGCAGCAGCCGTTCGAGCACGATCGCGCCATACGGCAAGGCTTCCGCTCTGCGCCGCGAAACAATGCCCATCCGATCCAGCGACTTGCGCGACATCTGCGAGACGATGCGGGCGAGCTTCAGCGCGCGAGCCCGCGGGATCTCGTAATGATGCAGCACATGAAGCGGATAATGGATATCCTCCATGTCCACGCGCGCAAAACTGCGCCACACCCCGCCCACCGCATAGAGCGCACTGCCGCGCACTCGGCCAAGCGCGTCGAGGTTCTCGAGGCCCTTGTCGACGATGGCGCGCGCCTTGTCGCAGTCGCCCTTGGCAAGATCGATTAGCCTGAGCGGCCCGAAGGGAAAGGTGAGCGCCTCGCCCGTCTTGCCATTCTTCACCGGCACCATGTCGAGGCTGCCACCACCCAGATCGGCGGCAAGACCGTCGGCGTCGGGCATGCCGGCGAGCACGCCCTCGGCTGCGATATGAGCTTCCTCTTCGCCGGAGAGAACGCGGATGGGCGCGCCCCACGCGGCTTCCGCGCGGCGCACGAAGTCGCCACCGTTCGGCGCATCGCGCGCGGCGGCGGTCGCCACGGCCTCGCGCAGTTCGACATGATGCGCATCGGCCAGCATACGGAAGCGCGAAAGCGCTTCGAGGGCGGAGCGGATGCCCTCCTCGTTGAGCCGGCCAGTAGACACCATGTTGCGGCCGATGGCGCAGATCGCCTTTTCGTTGTGCACCACGGCCGGCGTGCGCGAGAACGATTCATAAATGACGAGACGCACGGAATTGGACCCGATATCGACGATAGCGATGGGGCCGGTGCGTGCCCGGCTGCCACGCGCGATCAGCGATGCATTGCGATCCGCGGTCCCGGTGAGCGACATGCCGCTAGCCCGCCCGGCTGGCGACGGGAACCTGCCTCTTGGCGATTTTCAGCGCGCGCCCGCGCCCGGAAAGCGAGGGATTGGTCATGAAGTAGGTATGCGCGGAGAAGGCGTCTTCCCGTAGGTAGGCGGGATCGCGGGCATAGGTTCCATCGGGCCTCATGGTCCAACTCTGCGCCTGGTCCTTGAGCAGCGCCACCATGATCTGCCCCAGGACCTGCTCGTGCACCGTGGGGTTTTCGATCGGTACCAACGCCTCTACGCGGCGGTCCAGATTGCGCGGCATCCAGTCCGCCGAAGAGATGAAAACCTTTGCCTTCGGCGAAGGCAAAGCGTTCCCGTTGCCGAAGCATACGATGCGGCCATGCTCCAGGAAGCGGCCGACGATGCTCTTGACCCGAATGTTTTCCGAAAGGCCGGGCACTCCGGGTCGCAAGCAGCAGATGCCGCGCACCACGAGCTCGACGAGCACACCTGACTGGCTGGCCTTATACAGGCCGTCGATGATATGCGGATCGACGAGCGAGTTCAGCTTCGCCCATATCGCGGCGGGCCGTCCGGCGCGGGCATGCGCGATCTCTTCCTGTATGGCATCGGAAAGCTTTGCGCGCAGATTGAGCGGCGAGATAGCGATCTTCTCGAGGCTGACCGGCTCGGAATAACCGGTGACGAAATTGAATAGTTGGGCGGCATCGCGCGCCAGCGCCGGATCGGCAGAGAACAGCGACAGATCGGTATAAATCTTCGCGCTCACCGGGTGGTAATTTCCGGTGCCGAAATGCACATAGGTCCGCAGGCCGCCACCCTCGCGCCGCACCACGAGACTCACCTTGGCGTGCGTTTTCAGCTCAATGAAGCCGTACACCACCTGCACGCCGGCGCGTTCCAGATCGCGCGACCAGCGGATGTTGGCCGCTTCGTCGAAGCGCGCCTTCAACTCGATCAGCGCCGTGACCGATTTGCCCGCTTCTGCCGCCTCGATCAGCGCCTTCACAATGGGTGAGTTCTCGGAAGTGCGGTAGAGCGTCTGCTTGATCGCGACCACGTTGGGGTCGGTGGCGGCCTGGCGCAGATACTGCACCACCACATCGAAAGTCTCGAACGGGTGATGCACGAGGATGTCCTTGGCGCGGATGGCTGCAAAACAATCGCCGCCATAGTCGCGAATGCGCTCCGGGAAGCGGGCGACATACGGTTTGAACTGAAGATCGCGCCGCTCATCCAGGATGAGCTGCTTGGTATCGCCAAGGCCAAGCAGGTGCTCAACGATGACGAGATCGGACAATTCCAGATCGAGGTGATCTGCAATATAGGCGCGCAGGTCCGGTGGCATGGTCTGGCTCAGTTGCGCGTGGATCACGGAACCGCGGCGGCGGCGCTTCAGCAGCGATTCGAACAGCCGCACCAAATCTTCGGCTTCTTCCTCTACTTCCACGTCGCTGTCGCGAATGATGCGAAACAGGCCGGAGCCTTGCATCGTGTAGCCCGGGAACAGCAGATCCAGATGAAGCCCGATGGTCCGTTCCAGCGTAAGAAAACGGGCGTTGCCGCCATCGCCTGGGAGGCGAATGAAGCGCTGTAGCTGCGGCGGGATCGGCAGCAGAGCGGTGACGCTTTTGCCGTCTTTCTTGCGGGTGAGTTGCAAGGCCAGCGTGAAAGCGAGATTCGGAATGAAGGGGAACGGGTGCGCCGGATCCAGCGCGAGCGGCGTCAGCACGGGAAAGATCTGTTCACGAAAATGCTGATCGAGCCACGCGCGATCCGCCTCGGTCAGCTCCTCGCGCTTCATCACCACGATGCCGGCGGCACGAAGCTCCGCGCGCAGGCTTGCCCAAATGGCCTGCTGATCCCGGATCAGCTCGCCCGCACTCTGATCGATGCGCGCGAGCTGTTGCGCAGGCGTAAGCCCATCGTCGCTGGGGGTTGCGAGACCGGCGCTGACCATGCCTTTCAGGCCGGCCACGCGCACCATGTAGAACTCGTCGAGGTTGGAGGCGGAAATCGAGAGAAACCGCAAGCGCTCCAGCAAGGGATGGCGGATGTTCTGCGCCTCCTCGAGGACGCGCCGGTTGAAGGCCAGCCACGACAGCTCGCGATTGATGTACCGGTCCGGCGTGTCGGCATCTTGAGGCGCCGACGAGATGGTTTCCGGCTCGAAGGCGAGCGACCCGCTGCCGTCGATAATTTCAAGGTTTGGCTTGGCCGGGGTCATATGGAAGTTTCGCGCAATACCGGGAGCAAAGTGTAAACGAATCGGGTGACTCTGTCATGACGTCACCCATTCCGCGAGCAACTCGCGCACCAGAGCGGCCGTCACCGCCCGATTTTCCGCTAAAGCCTTGGCATCGGCCCTCGCCACGAATTCGCGAATGGCCGCGGGCGAGCGCTCCAACGCCCTCAATATCTGCTCGATGGTGGATTCCGGCACGGTCAATTGGCGCTCGTCGAACAGGCGCTGCGCCAATTTCCGCAGCAATGCATCATCGGGCGACCACAGCGAAAACGACACAAGCGCATGAAAGCGCGAAGCCAGATCGGGCAGCTCCGCGCGCCACGTGCCGGGTGCCTCCCGCCCAGTGAGGAGCACCGGCGTGCCAGGCGAGGCGGACTCCATAAGGTCGAAGATAGCCGCGTCGCGCGCCGGATTGGGCACGCTGGAATCTACGTCCTCGATCACCACCGGCCGATTGCGATCGAGCAGCACGAACGCGCTGCCGCTGAGCGCCCCGGCGAGCACGCGCTGTGCCCGGCACCGCGCGATCCAAATGTGCGTCAGGTGCGTTTTGCCGGAAGCCGCAGGCCCGTAGACAGCCGCGCATGCCACTGTCCAGGCGGGCCACGCGTCGATGAACGACAGCGCATCGCGGTTGGCGTCCGCCACGATGAAATTGTCGCGGGTGAGAACGGGAGAATTTTCGAGCGGCAATGGAATTTGGGACGCCACGCCTGCTCCGACCTACACCACGCTGCCGTAACGTCTCGCAAAAGCCTTCAGCCACAACCCTGCATAGGCAAGCGCTGACGCCAGCGTGAAGGCGGCCGTTACCAGACCCGCGGCCATTATCGTGCTCGGCGCATCGACGCGCAGCGCCAGCACAAGCAACAGCAGTGCGACGTAACAGACTTGAACTGCCGTGCAGACCTTTCCGATCAGGAGGGGCTCCACGCGCAGTGGCAAGCTCAACAGGCGCGCCACGAAGATGCCGAGCACAATCGCGGCATCGCGCCCAATGACAATCAGCATGAGCCACAGGGGCGTGCGATGGATGGCCGTAAGCGCAAGGAAGGCAGCCAACATCAGGAATTTGTCGGCCGCGGGATCCAAGTACCGGCCGACGGCGGTAGTCAGCCCGAAGCGCTTGGCGAGGTATCCATCCAGGAGGTCGGTGATGCCCGCAAAGGCAAATACCACGAAGGCATATTTTTCATGGCCGTATAGCAGGAAGGCGGCCAGCACCGGCGCGGAAAGCAGGCGCAACGCCGTGAGCGTATTGGGAAGCTGGCGGAACATCACTCGGTGCCGGTGTCTTCGTTGGCGGGCCTCCCCGGACTAATCCACCACTGGCCTTCCCGTTCCGCGAACGTAAGGCTGGATTGCGCCGCGGCTGCCCGCAGCTGTTCCGCCGTGCCGGTGTAAGAGATCGCCAGCCGGCCCTCGCCGATGTTCATGGCCACCACGCTCACGTCGCTGACCGCAGGCACGGTTGCGAGCCGCCCTAGCAGACTGCTCCATTGCTGAAGCGAGCCAATGCGCACCTCTGCCACCATGCGGGATTTCTTGTTCTGATCGACGGTGCCCCTGTTTTTCCATGCGTCCTCGATGGCTGCCGTGGCCAGATCGGCGGCCGTGGCGTACAGCCTGGCGGGAGGCGTTCCAGCGGCCACCGGCACATCGATGTCCGGTAACGCGAACGATCTGCCCGGCCCGATGCGCCTCATATGCACATACATATGGCTCGCAGACGGATTGGTCGCCTGGAGGACCACCGCGTCGTTCGCGTGCACGCGAGAAGCCGCGGCCTGAACGCGCCCCCAGTTCGCGTCGGCGAAACGCAACGGCCCCAGTTCCGACTGATCGACATTGTCGCCAACGGGCGTTACCAGCGTGAACTGCGCGCCGGACGGCTTGGCGTGGGCCACAGCCTGTGCCCAAGTGGATGTCGCGTTGTAGGTCGGCGCCATTGCCAGAAGCAGGATGGACGTGCCCCCCTGCTCGGACACCCCGATGTTCGCCACTCGTAGCAGATGGCGCACCGCGGCCGGGTTGAAGATGTAGGTGACGCGGGCGGTGTAGCGGGTAGTGGAACGCTTCTCGTCCGCCACCGTGTAGCCGCGGATCAGCCGCTCCAGCGCCGGATCATCGAGATTGGGCAGCTTGCCCCAATCCTTCTGCGGCACCATGCGATGCGAGATGTCGGCCCAAGCCTTCGCACGGCCGGAGTTGATGGCCTTGGTCTGCGCTGCCGATGCAGATGCGGCACTGGCATCCACTGGCACAGCGATGCTGTAGGGATCGCCTTTGACCGGCGAGGGCTTGCCAGCCACGGGCTGAGCCGGTTTGGCCGGCGGGGCGGCAGGCTTTTTGGCCGGTGGCGCGGTCGCCAGGCCCAGACCAGCAAGCGCAAGCGAGACGGTGAGAGGCAGAAGACGCATGAGAACCCTTTTCGTATTCCGACTTATAGAGACGGCCGAACCACGGCGGAAGCGGCGCGGCGGTGTTCTTGCCCCATAAGCCAAGCGACGGCTAAACGGCTGGTAAAGGATTCCGCATGACCCCTGAGCCTCCCGCCCGCAACGGCCTCACCTATCGGGATGCCGGCGTAGATATTGACGCCGGCGATGCGCTGGTGAAGCGGATAGCCCCTTTTGCCCGCGCCACCCGACGGACCGGCGCCAGTGCCGATCTGGGAGGCTTCGGCGGGTTATTCGATCTGAAGGCGGCTGGGTTCAAGGATCCGGTGCTGGTGGCGTCCACCGACGGGGTCGGAACCAAGCTCAAAATCGCCATTGAAACGGGCCTGTTCGGAGGCATCGGGCAAGACCTGGTGGCGATGTGCGTCAACGACATCGTGGTGCAGGGCGCCCAGCCCCTCTTCTTTCTCGACTACTACGCCACCGGAAAACTGGACGTCGACGCGGCTGCCACGGTGATCGAGGGCATTGCGAAGGCTTGCATCGAAAGCGGCTGTGCGTTGATTGGCGGTGAAACGGCCGAGATGCCAGGGCTGTATGCCGAGCGCGATTTCGATCTGGCGGGCTTTGCCGTCGGTGGAGTGGAGCGCGGTGCCATTCTGCCGAAGCTGGAAGACATAGCAATCGGCGATGTGCTGATCGGCGTCGCCTCCTCCGGTCTGCATTCCAACGGATTTTCTCTGGTGCGGCGCGTCGTGGAACAGAGCCGTGCAACCTACGATGCGCCGGCACCGTTCGCCTCGAACATGCAATTCGGCGAAGCGTTGCTTGCGCCGACGCGGCTTTATGTGAAGAGCGCGCTCGCGGCCATTCACACCGGGGGCGTTAAGGGTTTTGCGCATATTACCGGCGGTGGGATTACGGAGAATCTGCCGCGCGTCCTGCCCAAGGGCTACGATGCCGAAATCGATCTATTCGCCTGGACACCGCCGCCAGTGTTCGGCTGGCTGGCAAAATCCGCCGGCATCACGGAAGCCGAAATGTTGCGCACGTTCAATTGCGGCATTGGCCTGATCTCCGTTTGCAGTGAAAAGGCCGCGGGTCACGTGATCGATGCTTTTCAGGAAAACGGCGATCGCGCAACGCGCCTCGGCCACCTCGTGCTCGGCCCCGGCGAGCCACGCGTGCGCTACACCGGCGCGCTGAAGATCTGATGTCAGCGCGCGTTCGCACCGCAGTCCTGATCTCCGGCCGCGGCAGCAATCTCGCTTCGCTGATCGAAGCGGCGAGCGCGCCGGATTATCCCGCAGACATCGTGCTGGTCATTTCGAACAAGGCCGACGCCGGTGGACTCGCCATTGCGGAACGGGCGGACATTCCGACCAAGATCATTTCGCACAAGGCGTATGGCTCGCGTGAGGACTTCGACGCGGCGATCGATGCGGCGCTGCGCGAAGCCGACATCTCGCTTGTCTGCGAAGCAGGCTTTATGCGCATTCATTCGGACTGGTTCGTGAAGCATTGGGAGGGACGCATTATCAACATCCATCCTTCGCTGCTGCCGGCGTTTCCGGGCATCCGCGTCCATGAGCAGGCGCTTGCCGCCGGTGTGCAGATTTCCGGCTGCACGGTTCATTTTCTCACGGCCGAGCTAGATTCCGGCCCGATCATCGCGCAGGCCGCCGTACACGTGCTTCCGAACGACACGCCGGATGCCCTCGCGGCCCGCGTGCTGGCGCAGGAGCACAAACTGTATCCGCAAGCCCTGAAGCTCGTCGCAAGGGGCAAAGTGAAATTGGAAAACGGACGCGCTGTGTTCTTTTAGGGAGAGACTTTGTTTGCCCCAAGGTCCTGGCGCCAGACAGCTTCGCGCTCTTTCAGCAACTCGCCAATGATAAGCACATTCTCGTCCTTCACCTCTTCCAGAATTTCGTAGGCAAATGCGCTCTCGCCCTTCTCATTCCAAATCTTCTGCAACTCCGCATTCGGATATTTGCCCATCCGAAGCTG
Organism: Rhizomicrobium sp.; assembly: GCA_036488975.1. Taxonomy (GTDB): domain Bacteria; phylum Pseudomonadota; class Alphaproteobacteria; order Micropepsales; family Micropepsaceae; genus Rhizomicrobium. The sequence continues at coordinate 9,107 of DASXGS010000115.1, forward strand.
AAACCAGAGCGAGTTCTGCTGCTTGTCGAGATTGCGCGTGAAACCGGTCCAGCGCGTATCGCCGCAAACGACGACGAAGACGCCTGTGTGCTGCGGCGTCTCCTTGTATTCTCGGAGGAGTTCCTTCCTTCGCGCGTTACTCATCAAAATCCGACGCCGCTGATTTTCGCCGAGACATCCCACAGCCGGCGCGCATCCGCGTCATTCTGCGCGGCGCGCGACGGCGTTGCCGGTTTGCACTTGTGGTAGTAGCCGCCAGTCTGGCCTTCCACGTCTGGCGAGGACGCCAGCCAGACGATGGTCTCCGCGCCCTGCTCCGGCGTCAGCGCAAACTTCTTGGCGAGGCCGATGCCAAATCCCATCAGCCCGCCGCTGGCATCGCCAAAGCGCGTGGCAACAAATCCGGGATGCAGACAATTTGCGGTGACGCCGGTGCCAGCCAGCCGCCGCGCCAGCTCGCGGGTGAAGAGAATGTTCATCAACTTCGTTCGGCCGTATACAGCGAAACCGGAATAGCGCTTTGCCGATTGCAGGTCGTCGAAATCCAGCCGCGCGCCTGAATGCGCATCCGAGGCGGTGGAGAGGATCCGTGCACCTTCTGTTGCCTTCAGCCGGTCCAGCAGCAGATTGGTGAGGACGAAATACGACATGTGGTTAAGCGCAAAGGTGCGCTCCAGCCCATCTTCGGTCACCTGCCGCTGCGTGAACATGGCGCCAGCATTGTTGATCAGCACGTCGATGTGCGGCTCTGTGTCGGCAATCTCCTTCGCCACCCGCTTCATTTCGGAGAGCCGCGAGATATCGGCGAAATGCACGGTGTGATCGGTGTGTGCCGCCACCGCCTGCAGGTGCCGTCGTGTCTGCTCGCCACGCGCATGATCGCGCGCCACCAACACGATGCGCGCGCCCTTTTGCGCCAAACGATCGGCCGCCACCTCGCCGATGCCCGAAGTGGCGCCGGTGATGACGACCACCTTGTTCCGCATCGGATTCGGCGCGTAGTCGACCATCAGCCGCAGATATCGAGGTCGCTGAAGAAAAAGCGGATTTCCGTTTTGGCAGTTTCCGGCGCATCCGAGCCATGGACGGAATTGGCTTCAATGGACTCCGCAAAATCCTTGCGGATGGTGCCCGCTGCGGCTTTGGCGGGATCGGTGGCGCCCATGACTTCCCGATTCTTCGCAATCGCGTTGTCGCCCTCCAGCACCTGCACGACAACGGGGCCGCTGGTCATGAATTCCACCAGGCTTTTGAAGAACGGCCGCGCCTTGTGCACGTTGTAGAAGGCTTCCGCCTGCGCGATCGAAAGCTGCATCCGCTTTTGCGCGACGATTCGCAGGCCCGCCTTCTCGAAGCGCGCGATGATTTCACCGGTGATGTTCCGCCGCGTGGCATCCGGCTTGATGATCGACAGCGTCTGTTCGACCGCCATTCTTGCAAACTCCATTTTCGCGAAAATCGCGCGCCTTATAAGAGGGCGGGCCGCGGCGGGCAAGTTCGTCTAAGATAACGCCGCGCATGGAGATGGCCGATGCTGAAAGTCGCGGTGGTGCAGGCGGGTTCGATATTATTCGACACACAAGCGACGCTTGCGAAACTGAAGCAATTCGCGGCTGCCGCAGCCGCACAAGCCGCGCGGCTCATTGTCTTTCCGGAAGGTTTTGTCGGCGGCTATCCGAAGGGCGTCAGCTTCGGCGCGCATGTCGGCTCGCGCACCGCAGAGGGGCGCGATCTGTTTCGCCGCTATTTCGAATCTGCCATCGCCGTACTCGGACCGGAAGCCGCCGTAATCGGCGAGACGGCCGCCAAACTTCGGGCTCATATTGTTACCGGCATCATCGAGCGTGAAGGCGGCACGCTCTATTGCGCTGTTCTGCATTTCAACGATCGTGGTGAGCTGATCGGACGGCGCCGTAAGCTGATGCCGACCGCAAGCGAACGGCTGATCTGGGGCATGGGCGATGGCTCGACACTCGAAGTTGCGTCGACACCCATCGGCCGCATCGGCTCCGTCATCTGTTGGGAGAACTACATGCCGATGCTGCGCATGGCAATGTATGCGCAAGGAATCGAGCTCTATTGCGCGCCAACCGTGGACGACCGCGACACCTGGCAGGCGACGATGCGCCACATCGCGCTCGAGGGTCGGTGCTTCGTGCTCTCGGCCGTGCAGTACCTTACCCGTGCAGACTGTCCCGCCGATTATCATCCGGTTCAGGGCGATGCGCCGGCGACGGTGCTCATTCAGGGCGGCAGCGCAATCTACGGCCCGCTGGGCGAACAGATCGCAGCACCTGTCTATGGCCGCGACGCTGTGCTTGTGGCCGATATCGACGTGGGCGCGATTGCGCGCGGCAAATACGATTTCGATGCCGTGGGCCACTACGCGCGGCCGGACATTTTCACGCTGCATATCGATCGGCGGCCGCAAAGAAGCGTGCAAAACCAGCCGCACGATTGAATCGCGCGGGCGGCTTCGTGCTATACGCGCCGCCGCCATGCTGGTTATCGACAACGTCACCGTTCGCATCGCCGGGCGCGAAATCCTCAAGGGCGCGAGCGCGAGCCTGCCCGCGGGACGGCGCGTGGGCCTTGTCGGCCGCAATGGCGCGGGCAAATCGACCTTGCTAAAACTGATCCTCGGCCAGCTGCACGCCGACACCGGCGAGACACGGGTGCCCGCGGCATGGCGTATCGGCTCGGTGGCGCAGGAAGCGCCATCCAGCGA
>DASXGS010000235.1:0-2678 GCA_036488975.1 Rhizomicrobium sp.
CACCGGCCGAGGCCGCGAGCCCATCGCTGGCATGCAGCAACCGGCGGAGTAGTTACTCCGCGGCAGCGACGACTTCGATCTCTTCCGGATGCGGCTGGCGCGCGACGTCCGGATCGCTTTCCACCGCCTTCAGACGCTCCCGCACTTCCGCGGCTTCCTTCTGCTTGTTCCACATCGCGGCGTAGTGGCCCCCACGCGCGACCAGTTCGGCGTGGCGCCCGCGCTCGATGATCTGGCCATGATCCAGCACGAGGATTTCATCCGCATCAACCACGGTGGAGAGGCGGTGGGCGATCACCAGCGTGGTGCGATTCTTCGAAACCTCCTTCAGCGCGCCTTGGATTTCCCGCTCGGTGTGGGTATCGAGCGCCGAGGTCGCTTCGTCGAGCAACAGGATGGGCGGATTCTTGAGGATCGTGCGCGCTATGGCGACGCGCTGCTTCTCGCCGCCGGAGAGCTTCAGTCCGCGCTCACCCACCATGGATTCGTACCCCTGCGGCAGTTCCCGGATGAACTTGTCGATCTGCGCCAGTCGCGCAGCCTCCATGACATCGCTCTCTCCGGCACCGATACGGCCATAGGCGATGTTGTAGCGGATGGTGTCATTGAACAGCACCGTGTCCTGCGGAACGATGCCGATCCTTTCGCGCAAACTCGCCTGCGTGATATCGCGGATGTCTTGTCCGTCGACCGTCACCGTGCCGCTGCAGATGTCATAGAAGCGGTACAGGATGCGGGAGATCGTCGACTTGCCCGCGCCGGACGGTCCTACCACCGCGACGGTTTTGCCAGCCGGCACTGTAAAGCTGATACACTTGAGCACGATACGCTCCGGATCGTACGCGAACACGACATTCTCGAACCTGATCGCGCCGCCGCTCACCACCAACGGTTTGGCGCCTGCTTTGTCCTTCACCTCCTCTGGCTGATTGAGCAGACGGAACATCGCATCCATGTCCACCATCGCCTGGGTGATTTCGCGGTAGACGGTCCCGAGCAGATTAAGCGGCACGTAAAGCTGCACGAGGATGGCATTCGCCGCCACCAGAGTGCCAACCGTGAAGCGGCCATCCTTGATGCCATACGCGGCCAGCGCCATGACGATGCCAAGCCCAACCGCCATAATCAGCGCCTGCCCGGTGTTGAGCACGGAGAGGGAAATCTGCGCCTGAATTGAAGCGCGCGAGTATTTCGCCATGGACTTGTCGAAGCGTCGCGTCTCGTGCGCCTCGTTGTTGAAGTATTTGACCGTCTCGTAGTTCAGCAGGCTGTCCACCGCCTTGGTATTCGCGTCCTGATCGCTCTGGTTCATGTCGCGGCGGAACTGGATACGCCAGCGGGTGATGGCAAAGGTGAACCACACATAACCGATCACCATCAACATGGTGGTCAACGCGACTGCGAAGTTCATCGTCGCCCACAAAATCGCCGTGTAGTTGAACAGAAGAATGATGGTGGGAAAGATGCTGAACAGCGCAAACGAAAGCAGCGTGTCGATGCCCTTTGTGCCACGCTCGATGATGCGCGACAGCCCGCCGGTCTTGCGCTCCAGATGAAAGCGCAGCGATAGTCTGTGCACGTGGGCGAAGGTGGACACCGCCACTTCGCGCATTGCGTGGTACTGCACCTTGGCGAATACGCCATCCCGCAGCTGCGCAAACGCCTGCATGGCGATGCGTGCCACCGTGTAGGCCACGATCCAGGCAAGTGCGGCGCCCAGGACGATCTTGACCGGTGAACCCGTGAGCCGGTCTACAGCGCGGCCGTAGAACAGCGGCATGACGCTCGTGATCACGGACGCCACCGCCAGGAAAGCGAGCGATGCGAACACCCGCGCCCGCAGGCCCGCCTGCCCCTTCGGCCACAAATAAGGCAGCAGCCGCCACAGGGGTCGGAAGGATGGCGTGCCCTCGCCTTCCTCGATCAGCGGTCGCGCCATATCATGGTCCCAAATTCGTGCTGCCGAAGGTCAGGAATCCGGCCACCAGCCCAATCAGGGCAAGCACGGAAACAATGACGGCGGCTCTCAGCAGGGTTAACTTTGGCATACTTCAGCGAAACGATTGTGCGCACCAACCGGTTTAGGAAGCTCAGGCGCCTGCGGCAATCCCGAACGACTCAATGACACCGAGCATTTCATGCATAACCCTTCCGGCAATGTGGTGAAGAAAAACATCTGCGTGTTCTGCGGATCGTCCATGGGACACGACGAAGCATTCGGCACGGCGGCCCGGCGCTTCGGGCAGCTGATCGCGGAGCGCGGCTTTGGGCTGGTGTTCGGCGGCGGCAGTCTGGGGCTGATGGGCCAGGTAGCGCGGGCGGCACGCGACGGAGGCGCTCCGGTAATCGGCATCCTGCCGCAATTCCTGCGCGCGCTCGAACCGCCGCTGAAATCGGCCGAAGAACTGATCATCACGCCCGATCTCTATCAGCGGAAGGACCGCATGATGCAGCTGGCCGGCGCCTTCGCCATTCTGCCGGGCGGGCTCGGCACGTTGGACGAATTTTTCGAGGTGTTGACGTCGGCACAGCTGGAGCAGCACGGCAAGCCGGTCGTGGTGGTGAACGTGGCTGGCTTCTTCGATCCCCTGAAGGGACTGCTCGATCATCATATTGCGTCGGGATTTGCGCGAAATGACGTGCATGATCTGTATCGGTTTGCCGGCGCGCCAGAGGAG
>DASXGS010000256.1:0-2498 GCA_036488975.1 Rhizomicrobium sp.
AACGCGATCTCGATTTCCTTCTGGCTCATGCCGATTCCCGTATCACTGACGGACAGGATGAACCCGCGCACTGCATCGAAATTGGCGCACACGCTGACCACGCCGCCTTCCGGCGTGAATTTGATTGCGTTGCTGAGCAAATTGAGCATAACCTGTCGCACCGCCCGCTCGTCACAACGGATTGCGGCCAGGTTGTCCGCCACCTGCGTTTCGAGGACCACCTTTCCCCGCTTGGCGCGGTCGCGCGTCAAGCTCAAGCAGCGTTCGATGACGTTCTCCAGCGAAACCTCGGACTCGTGCAGATCGAGCTTGCCCGCTTCCAGCTTGGCGAGATCGAGAATGTCGTTGATCAGGTCGAGCAGGTGGCTTCCGCTTTCGTGAATGTCCTGCGCATATTCCAGATATTTCGGCTGCCCAACCGGCCCCAGCATTTCCGTCGTCAGCACTTCCGAAAACCCGAGAATGGCATTCAGCGGTGTGCGTAGCTCATGGCTCATGGTGGCGAGGAATTGCGATTTCGCGCTGTTGGCATATTCCGCCGCCTGCTTGCTCTTCACCAACTCCGCTTCGGCGTGCTTGCGCGCGGTGATATCTGTCAGCCAGGACAGCGAGACCGGCTTGCCGTCCCACGTTGCGAACGTCGCCAATGTATCGGCCCAGACGGTGCTTCCGTCGCGGTGGCTGAGGCGCAATTCATAGTGTGAAATGACTTCCTCGCCCGCCATGCGGCGACGAATACGTTCCAGCACCATCTGCCGGTCGGCCGGATAAATCACTTCATTCAGCCGCTCGGGGCCCCACGCCATCAGCTCCTGGGCGCCGGAATAGCCCAGCATCTTGGCGAAACCATCGTTGAGGAACAGCAACTCGTTGTGGCTGCGCACCACGATTCCCTGCGCCGATCCTTCTACAACCTGTCGCATCTGCCGCTCGGCCCGCCGGGCGAGGGCCGCTTCATCGGGGCGCAGCGTGACGCGGACCGTGTCGCCTTCGCCGCGGCAGGTCGCGAACACATTCGTCAACCGGCCGTTGCTTCGCGGCACCCGCACGCGCAGTGTGGCCTCTTCAGACGGATTGGCGCGCGCCCATTCGAACGCGTGCCCCAGGAACGCGCGGTCCGGTTCGTGTGCGTGCGAGAGCAGATACTCGCCCACCGCAAGGCGGCGCGCGAGACTCTCAGCCTCCGCGGTGGCGGCGATGCTCAGGATCGCGCCGTCCCGGTCGACAACCACGTCGACGCGCTGCGCCTTCTCACTCTCCAATGCGTGCCCCGTCGCACAGGTCCGTGAGGAAAGTTAAGGCGCGCCGGTTAAGGCGGGCTTATTTCAGCCTTCGTTAACCTATGCCGCCTGCGGCTCGCGCAGTAGCGCGAAGATGTGCGCCACGTGCTCGTTGCCCATGTTGAAGTGGGTGGCGCCGCTGAAATCGGAAATCTGGCCCCAATGCGCCGCGACGTCATCGGCCGTGGCGGCCTGGCCCAGATGCACGCCCTTGGATTCCATGATCTGTGCCGCCGAGAATGCGCCCGCGCCCGCGGAAATGATCGAGCCAGTCGGCGCATCCTCGCTCACCAGATAAACCACCGCGGGCGTCACGAATTCCGGCTTCATCAGCGCCAAGGTTTCCGGCGGCATCAAGTTCTCGGTCATTCGGGTGGCCGCTACCGGACAGATGGCATTCACCCGGATGTTGTCTTTGGCGCCTTCAAGTTTCAGCGTGTTCATGAAACCCACCAAGCCCAGCTTGGCGGTGCCGTAATTCGATTGGCCGAAATTGCCGTAAAGACCGGTGGAGGAAGTGGTCACCACGATGCGTCCGTACTGCTGATCGCGCATGATCTGCCAGCAGGCTTTGGCGGGCTTCACCGAGCCCATCACGTGCACGGCCATCACCGCGTCGAAATCCTTCAGCTCCATTTTCGCGAAGCTCTTGTCGCGCAGGATGCCCGCATTGGCGACCAGGATGTCGATGCGTCCGAACGCATCCATGGTCTGCTTCACCATGTTGGCGACGCCGGAGTCGTCGGTGACCGACGAGCCGTTGGCGATCGCTTCGCCGCCGGACGCCTTGATCTCCGCCACCACCTTTTCGGCCGCTTCGGACGAGCCGCCGCTGCCGTCCACCGCGCCGCCGAGATCGTTTACCACCACCTTGGCGCCGCGGTGGGCGAGCTCGAGTGCGTGCGCGCGGCCTAAGCCGCCGCCCGCGCCGGTGACAATGGCAACCTTGCCGTCAAATCGAATGGCCATGTTCAAATCTCCTGAATTTCCACTGGCTTCCGCTTAATTCGTGAGCACTGCGCTGACAATCCCCCGCAAGCCTAGTGCCACGTGCGCCTCAGCCAGGCATTCGCCGGTCGTTCGACGACGTAGTACAGCAGGGCGCCCCAGGCGACACACAGGATCAGCATCGCCGTCGGTTCGATGAGATGGATCGCGTGCGCCCATTGCGGCGGCGGATTGGGATACACACGCTGTTCCGCCACGCGCAGCAACTGC
>DASXGS010000275.1:0-4908 GCA_036488975.1 Rhizomicrobium sp.
ATCAACTACCGCGAAGAAGACTTCGTGGAGCTGGTCAAGCAGGCGACCGAGGGGCGCGGCGTGGATGTCATCCTCGACATGGTTGGTGGCGATTACATCCAGCGCAACATCTCTGCTGCGGCGCTATGGGGACGCATCGTCAACATCGCCTACCAGAGCGGCATGATGGCAACGGTGAATTTCGGCCCTGTGCTGATGAAGCGGCTATCGCTGCTCGCCACCACCTTGCGCTCGCGTACCGACGCCGAGAAGGGCGCCATCCGCGATGCGGTTCAGCGCGAGGTTTGGCCGCTGATCGAGGCCGGCAACATCAAGCCGGTAATCGATCGCGCCTTTCCGCTCGCCGAAGCGCAAGCCGCCCACCAACGCATGGCGAAATCCGAACACATCGGCAAAATCCTGCTGACGATCTGACGGTGAGAAAAAAGGCGCTGAGGTGGTTCCCCAGCGCCTTTCAGATTTCGAGCTAGTGAGATCAGCAGAAGCCGACAATGCCCATGCCGACCTGCCAGTTGTTCGTATCCTTGATGAGTTCGTTGAAGATAGCCGCCCGGGTACAGCCGCCAGGTGCAGAAGAATCCAGGAACACCGAGGAATAATCGCCCCAGCGCTGTCTGCCGTTCTGAAAGTTGCCGGTCAGCGGGACGAAGCTGTTGTACAGCAGGGAACCGGGCGGCATAGTGTTAAGCGTGTCGCCGGATTGCTGGCCCGAATACCGCATTCTGGCGTTGTGCGGATGGCTGCCGACCGCATCGGTCGCGGTCCAGGTCACCAATGCGTCGCCGTTGGAATTCACCGCGATCGACGGGTTGAAGTCGTCCGAGGTGCCGCTTTCGTAGAAGTAGCCGGCCTGGGTAAGGGAGTTCCCGGCGGTGTCGATCTGGTAAAACTTCGGTGACGGAAACGACCCTAAGGCTACTGTATGCACATTCCAAAGCGAGTTGCCGTATTGCGCGCTCGGCGCCTGGAACCGGCCATCTAGCGTATCCAGAACCTGGCTTGTACCAGGCTGCCTTCCGGCCGGCGGCACAGCATGGGTGTCGGAAATCTGCGCCTGGAGCGCGAAGCTGAATTGATGTTCGTTGCTGAGGTTCGATCCCCGGTAGAGATCGAGATGGGTTCCATCGCTGTCCGAGCCCAGGAAATACGCATTCGCGTTGCTGTCCTGGATGATGGGCGGTGTCAGTACGCCCACTGTGGTCGGCGTTGAGGCAACAGGAACCGAGAACGGTTGGCCGTTGTAGAGCTTCGCCTTCGGGATCGAGACCAGCACTGCGCCGTAGTAATTTCCGAATCCAGGAGCGGGACCGAAGAGATTGCCGGTGATGATGACGGCGTCTTGACTCATTCCCTGCATGTCATAGTCCCAGAGGCCGCCAGTGAAAGCGCCGCCGCTGATGCACGGATGATAGACAATGAACGGCCCTTTTGCGTTAATCCCTGTTGTAATCGCGATCCAGAAGCAGGTGTTGTCGCTGGCGGATGCGGTGACGTCTATCAGTGTGACCACCCATCGCTTCCAGAGCGGGTCATAGATCACCCGCGGATCGGACAGGCCGTTCGACGTTCCGAGCAGCGCATTGAACGTGGTGTTCAGCTGAGCCGCGCCAACCCTATTGTACACGTTGTACGTGAGGTTGACCGGGGCAACCATCTGGTTCCACCCGACCGCGCCATTGCTGTCCGGCGGATAAAAGCTGTTGCCTGAATCGGTTTCCGCCGGCCCGATGGCCCGCATGATCTGCGTGGCCGGTGCAGCGTAGATTTGAGGCGGCGGCGGACCTTTGCTGCCCACGGCCAGCGCTGCCTGCCGCTTTGCCGCTTCATACGCCTTCTGGCCCATCGGAATGAGCGGCCGAAGCATCGGCTGATGCAGTCCCAAAGACGGATGTGCCGCCTGGAACTCCCGGATCTGCCGAATAGTCCGTATGGTCGCGGTGTTCGCGATCGCGTGCGCAATCGGTTTGATCTGCCTGCCGATCTCGGAAGCCGGCGTCCCGATCCTCTGAACCGCGGAAGCCTGCGCTGTATCTGAAACCCCGGCCGTTGCGCCGAACACAAGAACTGCTGCCGAAATACTGCCAGCTAGCATCGAGATTCGCCCGATGCTGCCATGCCACCCTTTACGCCCCACCATAAGAGTCTCCCTTGTATGGTTGGGCAAACCTTAACATCAGGCGTATTCTATTACAAAGAATACATCGAAAACAAATTCTGGTGAGCCAAGTCCTTGGAATTAACGGACTTTCAGCCTGCACGTAGACCAGATGCTTCGCGAAATTCCTATCGTAAGGCGATATGTCAGCGTCCGGAACCCTACCTTTCAGCCTCCGTCTGCCTCGGACACGCTTATTGGACCGCTTTAGCCGCTTCGCGAAGTCTGAATTTCTGCATCTTGCCGGTGGAGGTCTTGGGGATTTCGGCGAACACGACGTAACGCGGGCATTTGTAGCGCGCGAGGTAGTCGCGGCACCAGGCGATCAGTTCGCTGGCCGTAACATCGTCATAGCCCGGCTTCTTCTCGACAAAGGCGCAGGGCGTCTCGCCCCATTTTTCGTCGGGGCGCGCCACCACTGCCGCCATCATCACGGCCGGGTGCTTCATGAGCGCATCTTCAACTTCCAGCGAGGAGATGTTCTCGCCGCCGGAAATGATGATGTCCTTGGAACGGTCCTTGAGCTGGATGTAGCCGTCCGAATGCAGCACGCCGAGATCTCCGGAATGGAACCAGCCGCCCTCGAAGGATTCCCTGGTAGCTTTGGGATTCTTCAGGTAGCCCTTCATCACGATGTTGCCGCGGAACATGACTTCGCCCAGCGTCTCTCCATCGGCCGGCACGGTTTCCATCGTTTCTGGGTCCATCACGGTCAGCGCGTCGAGGGCATGGTAGCGCACGCCCTGCCGCGCCTTCTTCGCCGCACGCAAGCCCCGTTCGAGCGCCTCCCATTCGGCATTCCACTCGTTCACCACCGCGGGGCCATAGGTTTCTGTCAGGCCGTACACGTGCGTGACGTTGAACCCGGCATCGGCCATGCCGGCGAGCACCGCTTCCGGCGGCGGCGCGGCGGCCGTGATGAATTGCACGGTGTGCGTGAGCGCGCGGCGCTCCTCCGGCAGCGCGTTGATCAAGGTCGACATCACGATGGGCGCGCCGCACAGATGCGTGACCTTGTGATCGGCCAGCGCATCGTACATCGCCTTGGCGCGCACCCAGCGCAGGCAGATATGCGTGCCCGCAACCACCGACAGTGACCACGGGAAACACCAGCCGTTGCAGTGGAACATCGGCAAGGTCCACAGATACACCGGATGGCGCGGCATGTTCGCGGCGATCACATTGCCGTAGCCCATCAGTGCCGCGCCGCGATGGTGGAACACCACACCTTTGGGATTGCCGGTCGTGCCGCTGGTGTAGTTGAGCGAGATCGCGTCCCACTCATCCCCCGGCATCTTCCATTCGAAATCCGGATCGCCGGTCGCGACGAAATCCTCGTATTCGACCTCGCCCAACAACTCACCGGTCTGAGGGAATTCGGGATCGTCGTAGTCGATCACCAGCGGTTTTGCATTGGCGAGCCGCAGCGTGTCCTTCACCACGCCAGCGAATTCACGATCCGTGATCAGCACCTTGGCCTCGCCGTGATCGAGAATGAAGGCGAGCGCTGCCGCATCCAGCCGGGTGTTCAACGTGTTCAGCACGGCGCCGGCCATCGGCACGCCATAATGCGCCTCCAGCATCGGCGGAGTGTTGGCGAGCATCACCGCAACCGTGTCGCCGCGGCCGATACCGCGCTGCGCCAGCGCCGACGCCAGCCTTCGCGCACGCGCATAGTACTCAGCGTAGGTGTACGTGCGCGCACCATGCACAATCGCGATGCGCTCGGGAAACACGCTGCCGGCGCGCTCGAGAAAGGTGAGCGGCGTGAGCGGTTGGTAGTTGGCGGGGTTTCTGTCGAGATCGGTGTCGTAAGGGCTGCGGGGCGCACCGCTGGGCCGCAGACGCTGCACCAGCCGGGCCGCCGCTTCGCCGCCGCGCCGCAGCAGCGATTTGCGCGGCCGAGCCCGTAACCGTGAGGGCGGTGGCGGGGCTTTTCGCGCCTGCTTACGATTGCGCGTTTTCGCCTTCGCCGCCCTGCCCTTCTTCGGCCTCTCGCCCGCCTTTTTGCGCTGCGTGCGGACGTATTTTGCGGCCTTGCGGCCCTTGCGGGGTGCCATGTTCAGATTTCTTTACCAGCCGGTGCAAAAACTAGTGAAGGACGGAAGGACGGGCAAGGATGGACGAGCGCGGCGTTCCTTTGCTAGGTAGGATGGAAGGAGCGCCGAGAACTTCATGGCAAACGGAGTAGCAGCGCGGCCGCGGTGGAATCCGCTGCGCGGGCTTTATGCGTGGGTTATGCACAACGCCGAGGGCAAGTACGCCTGGGCGACCATGGCTGCCATCGCGTTTGCTGAAAGCTCCTTTTTCCCCATGCCGCCGGACATCGTAATGGTGCCGATGGCGCTGAAGAACCGCGATCGCGCGTTCCTGATGGCGGCATGCTGTACGCTGTTTTCCGTGCTGGGCGGCATTCTCGGTTACGCGCTCGGTTCCTGGCTGTACAATTCCGTCGGCCAGTGGCTGATCAATGCCTACGGCATGGGCAGCGATATCGAAGTCTTCCAGCGCATCTTCAACCGCTATTCCTGGCTGATTCTGCTGCAGGGGCTGACGCCCATTCCCTACAAGCTGGTGACCATCGCCGCCGGATTCGCGGGGATGAACCTCGGCTATCTGCTGGTCCTCTCCGTTATCACGCGCACCATACGTTTCTTCGGCGTCGCTGCGCTGATCTACCGCTACGGCGAACCGGTGAAATTGGTTATCGAAAAATATCTCGAACTGGTGATGGTCGGATTCCTGATTCTGAT
>DASXGS010000318.1:0-5448 GCA_036488975.1 Rhizomicrobium sp.
CGGATACCGGGGATGCGCCGTCGGTGCCGAAACTGGCAAGCCTTTTGAACTGCCATTCCGAGCTGCCTGGAGCAGGACGGGCGAGGCGGTACACGGTGCCTCCGCAGGAATATTCCGTGGTTGGGCAGATGGCGCCGCCGCGTTGCGTGGTGCCGTAGAGTTCACCGCTCTCTCCCATCGCCAGCACCTCTCGGCAACCAGCCATCGGCGCTGCCGTTGGAGAACGTATGGATGACTGCGAATTGAGGGGTGGCCGCCGCCGGTTCCAAGGACATCGCGGCCGTCGAGAGGCCTGCCGCGATAAGTAACTTTAGCTTCTGCATGGCGTGCCAACCCAGATTACACGCCCGCAATCTTACTGCGCCTGCGGAAGACTATCCAGTGTCACTCCGACGCCATCACAGATGCGTCACGGCGAGGCGGCCGTTCCATTTGCGGTTGAGGTAATCGCAGATGAAGCGCCTGTGGCAGTGGTGCGGCTTGTCTTCCGAGCAGAGCAGGCAGGCTTCGGTGAAGATTTGCGGCTCGAACGCGCGTTCGATCTTGCGGCTCGCCATCAGCGCCAGAAAATCCTTCTCGAATTTCGCCCAGTCGGCCTTGCCGCTCCGCGCATATTTCAAAATCTCCTCGGTCGGCGCGAGCAGCGGCGCATGCTCATAAGCAATGCCGCCGATGGTCTTCAGGAAGAACGCAAGATCGTCCGCCTTGGCGAAGCCCGCGAGTTGCGAGGTGTTGTGCAGCCGCACGTCGATCATCTTCTTCACCTTGGCGCGCTTCAGGCGCGAGAAGAAGTTTTCGGCGCTGGTCTTGGTGAACCCGATGGTGGAAACGCCTATCTTCTCTGCCATCCCGTCCTCTCGACAGCTTTTTCGGCAGGCCAAGCCTACAGCCCGCGCGTGTCCGGGCGGAAGCGCGCGTGGCGAGCGGCAGTCCTCCGTAGCGAAATCTGTCGGCCGCTATGAAGGCTTCGCCCCTTTCAGCTCGCGCTCCAGCGCATCCATGTCCGCCTCCATGCGGCGAAAGACGGCTTCGTAGATTCCGGGGCGTGTCGGATCGGTGCCGGCATCCCGAAGGAGATCGTAAGATGAGTAGGAATCCGGCTTCATCATCGGCGAGACGATGGCGGCGATGGTGTTCCGGTCGCCCGCCTTCACCCGCTCCGCCATCGCAACGGCGCCCGCCATGGCGAATGCCCATTCATCCATGACATGACCGTAGTAGGCATTGCCGAGTGTCATCCACTCTTCGCCGGCAGCATCCGGAATAGAAATGCTGTCTCCGTAGTAATCTCGCAAAGTTGAGAGGTACATCTTTGAAATGTCGCCAGCTCCGGGCGGCTTGCCGGACGCAATGGCATCTTCCAGGCGCGCCTCGAAATCGGTGACAATCACGCCCTGCACATAAACGTGCCAGAGCCTTCGAACGTCCGCTGCCAACAGCGCAACGCGATCGGGCTTGGCGTGAGTGGTCTGCAGCAGATGATCGATCTGCATTAGCGCGCTCATGAACCAGATCGCGTTCCCGTAGATCGGGAAATCCTCCTGGCGACGAACCGGTGCTTTTGCCGCCGGAATATCGGCATAGAACATTGTCAGACCCGCCATCGCGGCAATGGTGCGGCTCCCCCCGTAATTGTTTGCATAGGAGACGATGCCGTACGGGTGGCCGCCATTTCCGACCTGCCAATAGACGCCGAGGGAGCCGGAGTCCTTGTTCGAACGACTCACGAGGTCGAACCACGGGCTGGCAAGCCGTTTGCGCAATACCTCCCGATAGTGCGGCCCAAGCGAAGCGAGGGACTCGATGGCAAGCGCCTCCGCCCGATCGAGCGTGAAAGTGCCTCCAGGCTCGGGAGCCGCGACGCTGAGGTCGGCGTAACCCACATTCGGCAGGCCGTTCAAACGCCCTACAAGACGCGCATAACGTGCAATGGTCGCGCGGTGCGCCTTGGTTAGCGCGATCATGCGGCGGTACGCGCCCGGCAGGATGCCGTCCGCAATCGCAAAAAATCCATCGGTGCTGTTCCGGAAATTGCGGGCGCGGGCGAGAATTCGCTCGATTTCATACTTGCGCGTGAGCAGCTCGCCCAGGGAGGGTTCGAGCGCTTTCAGGCGTTTGTAGAAGGCATCGAACGCCGCACGACGCCGTGCCGTGTCGCGATCGGTCGAAAGATCGGAGAATTTGCCCGGATCCAGTGAGACGCGCTTGCCCTGCGCATCGGCAATGGTCGGCCATCCCAGATCGCTCGCCATCAGCCGGTCGTAGACGTTGGACGGCGTCGTCGCCGCACGCTCGAGCGCGGCGTAGGCTGGCTCGGTCCCTGCGCTGTAGTTATGGCCAATGGTTGAAAGCGCCGCGTGCAGCGCCCAGCCATGATTGGCCAGGCGTGGGTCGGCCTTGCTCCACGCCAGCAGCCTCTCGCGTCCAAGTGCGCTGGCGGCGCCGTCCAGCCACGAAACGTCGGCCTCGACTCGCGCTTCCAGCCCGGTCGTCGCGTCGAACCGCGCCTTCGCTTTGGCATCGGTTGTATCGGCGGCGGCGTTCAGAAGTGCAAAGCGCGCCATGTTGCCGGCGCGGCCGCGAAGAAATCCGCCTTCCTCAAGAAGCGCGGCAAGCTGCGCCGCCGATGTGATCGGCCGTCCTTTCAGTCCGGCAAATTTGGCGGCACGCCGCTGCACGTCGGTGAACGACGAAGTCCATGCCGCTTCCGTGGGGTACTGCTTGGCCAAGTCCCAGCTGACCGCCGACTTCGCGCCGGCAGCCGCGGGTGTTGTTGGCACAAGTGCAACCATGATGGGGAGAACAGCAACGAGATGCCGAGCGCGCATTGAACCCCTCCGACCTGGATCAAGCGACAGCAGGCTGGCATGGCCGGTCTGCAACCCTCAATCGCACGACGCTCACGAATGCGTGTCGCATACCTCGTTCTCGACAGGTGCATGCCGCTGCTGCAATGCAGCGGCGGCGGACTCAGGTCAGGCCACGAGTATCGGGGCGGAAGCGCTCATGGCGGGGGCAATCGTCGGTTGTCTCGAACCACCGGACACGATCTTCGGTGAAGATATGGAACGCGGGTTCGATGATGTTCGGATTATCGAGCGAGGGAATGGTGAAATCGATAGTGTCCGGCTGGTGGTCGACATTCATGGCGAGCTGCGCGCCGCAATCGCGGCAGAACCATCGCTCGCCGAACGAGGATGAGCGCCGCTTCGCCGGTTCGCCTTTTGTCACCACGAATTTGTCCAGCGGCACGGTCGCGAACGCCAGCACCGGTGCGCCCGCCGAACGCCGGCACACCGTGCAGTGGCAATACCCGGCATCGAATGGCTCGGCCTCCAGGCGATACCGTACCGCCCCGCACGCGCACCCTCCCAAGTAATCCATGGCAACCCCGCTGGATTCATGCATTGATCCGACACGCGCACGATTCCGTGCACAGGACAAGAGGGGGAAATTCAAATGAGGGGTGTTGTTTTGGGCGCGTTCGTCGCGCTCTCGGCGTTGTCGGCCATGTCCGCAACGCCGGCCATGGCCAATGCCGACGACGCGAAATGGATCGGCAGGTGCGTGGCCGACAATCAGGACCAAGGGCAGACGCAAGGGGTCATCGCCGCCTATTGCGCCTGCATGAACGACCAGATGTCGGAGGACGAAACACAGTCGATCACCCAGTGGGAAAAGACGCACAAGAAGGAGGCCGACATGTGCAGCAAGAAAGCCGGCTGGAAGGGCTAGCCCGTCGTTTCAATAGAATAGAGAAGCCCCGGTGCCAGCCGGGGCTTTTTCATGTCCAGATTTCCGTCAGCGCGCGGATGAAGTTGGCACCAAGCACCTTTTCCGCCACCCGTTCGGGATAGCCGCTCTTCAAGAGCGCATCGCAGATGGTTTCGGGCCGCCGGTTGTGTTGAGGCCGATCACATAAATCGGCCGATCCTTTTTCGGCGCCGCGAGGCCGGCCTCCTTCGCCCAGCTTAAGCGGGTGTTTCGACAATCCTAGATCCGGTCAAGTTCACCCTGCAGCACGGCCAGTTCGAGCCAGCGCTCTTCTGCTTGCGATAAGGCTGCTTCCCACTGCTTGAGCTTCGCCGATGCGGCGGCGAACGCGGCCGGGTCGCGTGTGTAGAATCCGGCGTCAGCCAGCCGCTGTTGCAGCGCCGCGATCTCGCTTTCCAGCGCGGCGATCTCGCCCGGCAGTGTCTTCAACGCATGTTGCTCGTGAAACGAAAGCCGGCGCTGCGGTGCCTGCCGCTCGGCGCGCGGACGCGGTGCAACGGCTGAGCCCTGCTTCCTTTTTGGCGAAGGGCCGTTCCGGGTGTCCGCCGGTTTCGGAAGTTGAGCCAGCATGTCGCTGTAGCCGCCGGCATATTCGACAAAGCGGCCGTCGCCTTCCGCGCGCAGCACGGATGTGACCACACGGTCCAGGAAATCCCGGTCATGGCTGGCAACCAGAACCGTGCCCGGATAGCTGGAGAGCATCTCTTCCAGCAGATCGATGGTCTCAAGGTCGAGATCGTTGGTGGGTTCGTCGAGAACCAGCATGTTGGATGGGCGCGCCAGCACTTTGGCCAGCATCAGGCGCGCGCGTTCGCCGCCCGAAAGAATGCGAACCGGCGTTCGCGCCTGCTGCGGCGTGAAGAGGAAGTCTTTCAGATAGCTGACCACGTGCCGCTTCTCGCCACGTACATCCACCGTATCGCCGGAGCCGCCGGTGAGGACGGCGCTCACCGTGGTGTCAGGATGGAGCGCCGCGCGGTTTTGCTCGAGGGCCGCGAACTCAAGCGTCGTCGCCCGTTTCACTGTGCCTGTATCGGGCGCGCGGTCACCCGTGAGAAGCTTCAGCAGGGTGGTCTTACCGGCCCCGTTGGGCCCGATGATTCCGACGCGATCGTTGCGCGCGATCCGGATGGAGAAATCACGGACGATGCAACGGCCGTCGTAAGATTTGGAGATGTTCCGCGCCTCGATCAGCTTCGCGCTGCCGCTTTCCATTTCAGCGGCCGCGAACTGCACCGCACCCGTCGCCCTCACTTGCTCTCTGCGCGCGGTTCTCAGCTGTTGCAGGTTGGCGAGGCGGCCCTGGTTGCGCTTGCGGCGTCCGCTGACGCCGTAGCGCACCCAATCTTCCTCCGCCGCGATTTTCCGGTCTAGTTTGTGTTGCTCAAGTTCCTCCTGCGCCAGCAGGTCGTCCCGCCAGTTCTCGAAGAATGCGAAGCTGCGCTCCAGCCGCCGCGTTTGGCCGCGATCCAGCCACACGGTCGCGCGCGACATATCGTCCAGAAACCGGCGGTCGTGACTGATCAACACCAAAGCCGAAGGAAGCGACGACAGCTCTTCCTCCAGCCATTCGATGGCCGGGAGGTCGAGATGATTGGTGGGCTCATCGAGCAACAGGATGTCCGGTTTCGGCGCCAGAGCCCGCGCCAGCGCCGCGCGACGCTTCTCGCCGCC
>DASXGS010000348.1:0-3485 GCA_036488975.1 Rhizomicrobium sp.
CGATTATCCCGGTGTGGGCCCGGAGCATTCCTGGCTCAGGGATCAGGGCCGCGCAAAATACTTCTCAGCCACCGACAAGGAAGCGCTCGAAGCCTTCCAGCTACTGAGCAAACTGGAAGGCATCATTCCGGCGCTGGAACCTTCGCACGCGCTGGCCCACGTCATGCGCATCGCACCGAAAATGCCGAAGGACCAAATCATCGTGGTTGGCCTCTCCGGGCGCGGCGACAAGGACGTGTTCACCGTCGCCAATGCGTTGGGCGCGAATATATGAGCCGCATCGCTGCGCGCTTTGCGGAATGGCAGCGCCCTGGCCGCGCGGCCTTCATCCCGTTCATCACGGCCGGCGATCCGGATGCAGAAACGTCGTTGGCGATTCTGGAGCAACTGCCGTCCGTCGGCGCCGATCTGATCGAACTGGGCGTGCCGTTCTCCGATCCGATGGCCGATGGTCCTGCGGTCCAGGCCTCCTCGTTGCGGGCGCTCGAGTCCGGCAGGTCGGTATCCGGTGTCCTCAGGCTTGTGCGGCGGTTCCGCGAGAGGGACGACAGCACGCCGATTATCCTCATGGGCTATTTCAATCCCATTCACGCCTATGGCGTCGAACGGTTTGCAAAGGATGCGGCGAGCTCCGGTGTCGATGGATTGATCACCGTCGATCTGCTGCCGGAGGAGGACGAGGTGCTCCGCGCACAGGCCACTGCGCATGGGCTCGACATTATCCGGCTTGCCACGCCGACCAGCGATGACAAACGGCTGGGTACGATTCTGAACGGTGCCAGCGGATTTCTCTATTACGTCTCCATTGCCGGCGTGACCGGAACGAAGACCTACACGGAAGTGGATGTGCGCGCGGCGGTCGTCCGACTGAAGAAACAAAGCCCGATCCCCTGCGCGGTTGGCTTCGGCATCAAGACAGCGGAACAGGCGCGTGCTGTCGCCGGATTTGCCGACGCCGTGGTTGTTGGGTCGGCCATTGTGAATCGTATCGCCGATGGAGTGCGTGCAAGCAGATCGAAGGAAGCGATCGTCAACGATGCAATCGGCTTCTGCAGAACTCTCGCCGATTCCGTGCATGCGGCGCGCGCGGCCGCCGTGGTAGGGTAGATCATGAACTGGATCACCAACTTCGTCCGGCCCCGCATCAAGAACCTGATGGCTGGCCGCAGCAACACGCCGGACAATCTGTGGCGCAAATGCCCCGGCTGCGGCGAGATGATCTTCCACCGCGATCTGGAAGCGGCGCAGAACGTCTGCCCCAAATGCGACCATCATTTGCGCGTCGGCCCCGGGCAGCGCTTCGACGCGATCTTCGATAACGGCGAATACGAAGAGCTGCCACTGCCCGACGTAGTGCAGGATCCGCTGCGCTTCCGGGATGAGCGCCGTTATCCGGATCGCCTGCGGGATGCGCGCGCCAAGACCGGCCGCAAGGAAGCGTTCAGCGCGGCGCGCGGCGCCCTTGATGGGCTGTCCGTCATGATTGCCGTGCAGCCGTTCGATTTTCTTGGCGGCTCGCTGGGCATGGGTGTGGGCGAGGGTTTCGTCGAGGCTGCCGAGGCAGCGGTGCAGGAGCGGCGGCCGTTCATTCTGTTCGTTGCGTCCGGCGGCGCGCGCATGCAGGAAGGCATCCTGTCGCTGATGCAGATGCCGCGCGCCACGATTGCCGTGGATATGTTGCACGAGGCCGGACTGCCGTATCTTGTCGTGCTGACAGATCCGACGACCGGCGGCGTGAGCGCCTCGTATGCCATGCGGGGCGACGTGCACATCGCCGAACCCGGCGCACTCATCGGCTTCACTGGGCAACGCGTGATCGAGCAGACGATCCGCGAGAAATTGCCCGAAGGATTTCAGCGGGCGGAGTATCTGCTCGATCACGGCATGGTGGACGTGGTGGTGCACCGGCACCAGTTGCGCGAAACGCTCTCGCGTCTGGTCCATCTGCTGATGAAGCGTGAACCGAAACCCGCGAAACCGGCGGCGCCGCAAGCCGCCGTGGGCGCAGCACCATGAGCGTTGCCGCACGAAGCGACGCCATCCTCGACCGCCTGCTTCAGCTTCACCCCAAGCGCATCGACCTTGTCCTCGACCGCATCCAACGGCTGCTCGCCCGGCTCGACCATCCGGAAGAGAAGCTTCCGCCCGTCATCCACGTGGCGGGCACCAACGGCAAGGGCTCAGTCTGTGCCTTTGCCCGGGCCATGCTGGAAGCACAGGGGCTGCGCGTGCACGTCTACACATCTCCCCATCTCGTGCACTTCCACGAACGCATTCGTCTGGCCGGTTCGCTGATCTCGGAAGAAGAACTCGGCGACCTGCTGGAGGAATGCGAAATCGCCAACGACGGCGCACCCATCACGTTTTTCGAGATCACCACGGCGGCGGGGCTGCTCGCATTCTCACGCCATCCGGCGGATGCGCTGGTTCTGGAGGTGGGACTCGGCGGAAGGTTGGACGCGACAAACGTCATCCGCCGGCCCGCGATGACCGTCATCACGCCTGTTGGTCTCGATCATCAGGAGTTCCTCGGCAACGAGATCGCCGGCATCGCGGCGGAAAAGGCCGGCATCATCAAGCCGGGCGTGCCGCTGGTGCTCGGCCCCCAGGGCGAAACGGCGCGCGATGTCATCGAGCGCACTGCGGATTCGCTTTCCACTCCAATTTACACGTTTGGGCAGGACTTCTTCGCCGATGCCGAGCGGGGGCGCATGGTCTACCAGGACGAGAGCGGACTGCTCGATCTGCCGCTGCCGCGGCTCCGCGGTGCGCACCAGATCGAAAACGCGGGCACAGCCATCGCCGCACTGCGCCACGCTGGGCGCAATTGGGCGAAGGAGAACGGCATCGAGCAGGGCCTGCGCCGTGTCGAATGGCCGGCGCGGTTGCAACGGCTCACACGCGGCCCACTGGTCGCCCTTGCACCGGACGGGGCCGAAGTGTGGCTCGATGGCGGACACAATCCACATGCCGCGCATGCCATCGCGCAGGCGATGGCCGATTTCGAGGAAAAATCGGAAAAGCCGCTTTATCTCATCTGTGGGATGCTGAAGACCAAAAATCCGGAGGGCTTTTTCACGCCGTTTCGCGGGCTCGCGCGCCACGTGACGACCGTTCCCATTCCGGGCGAGGGGGCGAGCCGCGGTGCAGGGGAACTTTACGATGCGGCGCGCCGAACCGGTCTGGACGCCAGTCCTGCGGACGATCTCGAAGACGCGATGATACAAGTGGCGGGATGGGCGAATGGCCGTCCAGGCGAGGGCAGCCCCCGAATTCTTATATGCGGCTCACTTTACCTGGCGGGCGAAGTACTGGCAGAAAATTCGTAAACGCTCTCAACTGCGCTTGTTGACAGTACCGCCGCCGTCCACGGCGGAGGTAACTGAAGGATCGCCCCAGTAGTCGATGTGTCCGCCTCCATCCACTGCTGCTTCGAGCCGGCGCTCCGCCCGCAATTCGATATGTCCGCCGCCGTTCACCGCGGC
>DASXGS010000363.1:0-3644 GCA_036488975.1 Rhizomicrobium sp.
TCGGTCACCGGCCACGGCACCAACGTGATCCAGGGTCTCGCGATCTCGATGGAATCGACTGCGCTTCCCGCCTTGGTGATCTGCGTTGGTATCATCGCGACCTACCTGCTGGCAGGCCTGTTCGGCATCGCGATCGCGGTGTCGACCATGCTGTCGCTGGCCGGAATGATCGTGGCGCTCGATGCCTTCGGTCCGGTCACCGACAATGCCGGCGGCATTGCCGAGATGGCCGGTCTTGAGGGCGATGTGCGCAAGACCACCGATGCGCTCGATGCGGTCGGCAACACCACCAAGGCGGTGACGAAGGGTTACGCCATCGGTTCGGCGGGCCTGGGCGCGCTGGTGCTGTTTGCGGCGTACACCTCCGATCTGCGCTACTTCATCGCCCACTCCGGCACGTACCACTACTTCGCCGGCCTGACGGTGCCGAGCTTCTCGCTCGCCAGTCCGTGGGTGGTCGTGGGGCTCTTTATCGGCGGATTACTCCCGTATCTGTTCGGCGGCATCGCCATGACGGCAGTGGGCCGCGCGGCGAGCGCGGTGGTCGAAGAAGTCCGCCGCCAGTTCAAGGAAATGCCCGGCATCATGCAGGGCACGCAGAAGCCAGACTACGCGCGCGCCGTCGATCTGCTGACGCGTGCGGCGATCCGCGAAATGATCATCCCATCGCTGCTGCCGGTGCTGTCTCCGATCGTGCTGTTCTTCATTGTCGACGAGATCGCCGGCAAGGTGGAGGCGTTCAACGCGCTCGGCGCGATGCTGCTGGGCGTGATCGTTACCGGTCTCTTCGTCGCTATCTCGATGACGTCGGGCGGCGGCGCGTGGGACAACGCCAAGAAGTACATCGAGGACGGCCATTTTGGCGGCAAGGGTTCCGATGCGCACAAGGCGGCGGTGACGGGTGACACCGTCGGCGATCCCTACAAGGATACCGCGGGCCCTGCGGTGAACCCGATGATCAAGATCACCAACATCGTCGCGCTGCTGCTGCTTGCCACACTGGCGCACGGTCTCTAGGGGTCCGCGACTTCAAATCGCAAAAGGAAAGGGCGGGAATTAACTCCCGCCCTTTTCTCTTGGACCTACGGATATCCGCCGCCAGGCGGGCCATTGCCGCCGCCCGGACCCTGATTCTGGTTGCCCAACGGCACGCCGGGGGTCGCGTTGAACAGCTGCTGAAGGAAGGTGAGCTCGCGGCCCTTGGCCGGCGTGGTGCGTGTCTCGAACGCCACCACATGCCCGTCTTTCAGGCTGTAGTGGCGGACATCCCTCACCTTGCCGTCCCTGTCGAAATGCACCGCCATGACAGAGCGGGTTTCGACACGCGGATCGAAGAACGCGATCTGTTTCTCGACGCTCGAGATATAATACCAGGTGTCGCCCCCGAAGGTGGCTTGGGTGGAGGGATCTCCCAGCCGATCCTGCACCGTTGTCTTGGTGTCAGTGCCAGTCTTGATCGCAGCCTCGCCGATGGGGTCGGGTAGGTAGCCGCGCTGACTGACCACCGGCGTGCAGCCCATCAGCAAGGCGGCCGAAAGCATGAGGCCGGGAAGTCGCATACGCCACACCTTGACTTGTCCGTTCCCCCCGCGCCCCTTGCTAGCGTCGCTTTCGGGCGGAGGCAAGATCGGTGCTTGAGAAGGCCATTGCATGTTGAAGGCGCTGCGCCGGAGGGCCGATGTGAAACGGGACGCTGAGCGGCTGTGCGCCGCGGTTATGCGGCAAGCGCGGAAACCGGCGTTCTTCACCCAGCTCGGTGTCGCCGACACGATGGACGGCCGCTTCGATCTGCTCGTCCTTCACGCCTGGCTGGTGCTGGAACGCTGCGCAGAACCAGTGCTGGGGCAGGGGCTAGTCGACGAACTGTTTCTCCATTTCGATGAAGCGCTGCGGCAGATGGGCACCGGCGATATGAGCATGAACCGCCGCCTCAAAAGTCTGGCCAGCGCCTTCTATGGCCGGCTGCAGGCGTACAGGGAAGCTGCCGGCGCGCAGCCTCTGGCGGAAGCTATTTTGCGCAATCTGTACCGCGGAGCCGATGATCGGGTTGCGGCGGCGGAAGCCATGGCAACATATGCACTCAACGCCCGTTCTCATTTGGCAAGCTCGTTTGACCGAGCGGAACTGGATTTCGGGCCGCTGCCCACCATGTGAGGCCGATGGACGCTCCTTTTTCCAGCATCTACGACCTCTCACGTCTCTCCGATGCCGGCGCGGAAGTCACGCTCGCGCCCAACGCGGAACAGCGCGCGCAGCTGGCCGAATTCGCAGATGTGCAAGCTATCGAGCAGTTCGAAGCGCGCGTGATTCTGCACCGCCATTCCGCCAGCCGTTTTGCCCTTGATGCCACCCTCAAGGCGGACGTGGTGCAGAAATGCGTGGTTACGCTCGAGCCGGTGCGCTCGCATGTCGATCTTGCGATTTCCCGGGCGCTGCATTTGACGAAGTTCGCGGCATCCGCGCGCATCTCGGAGCACGAGCTGGCGCCCGGCACGGACGAAGGGCCCGAGGAAATTCAGGACACCCACTATGACATTGCCGCGCCCGTGCTGGAGGAGTTCGTGCTGGCAATCGATCCCTACCCCCGGGCACCCGGTGTTATTTATGAGCCCCCGACAGAGGAGGAGCCGGCCAAAAGCCCGTTCGCAGCGCTGAAGTCGCTCAAGGGACCAGCGTAGGCTCGGCAGGTCGGCGCGGGCGGGTCGGTCGTCCGCGGGCTTGAATCCGCGGTTCTTTTCGGGTTGTATCCGCGCCCTGTTTTCCCCGCCATCCGGCCGGCTGAAAGCGCCTTTCGCGCCCGCTGTCCCGATTCGGCTTAAGAAAGGAGCGGTCCTGCCATGGCGGTGCCCAAGCGAAAGACATCCCCCTCCCGTCGCAATATGCGCCGGTCACATCATCGCCTGTCCCCGCCGGCGCATGTGGAATGCCCCAACTGCGGCGAACAGCGCCGCCCCCATCACGTTTGTGCCTCTTGCGGCTATTATGACGGCCGCGAGGCGGTGAAGGCCAAGGCCTGAAGCCTTTCCGCGTCGGCGGGTTTCCCGCTAACCGAGCGAGGCGCTGGTGGCCGATCTGACCGTTTCGGTGGATGCAATGGGGGGCGATGCTGGACCGGGCGTCGTTGTGGCCGCTCTCGCCCGATGCGCCGTCCGCCATCCGGCCGCCCGCTTTCTCCTCCATGGCGACGAAGCCCTATTGAAGCCGCTCGTGGCTCGCCGTGCCAAGCTCGCGCCCCGTCTTGAAATTCGCCATAGCGCCGAAGCCGTGCGCATGGAAGACAAGCCGAGCCAGGTTCTGCGCCGCGGCCGCAACACCAGCATGTGGCGCACGATCGAATCCCTGCAGAAGCGGGAAGCGCAGGTGGCGGTTTCGGCCGGCAATACGGGCGCGCTGATGGCGATGTCGATGTTCCAGCTGCGCACCCTGGACGGCATCGACCGGCCCGCCATCGCTGCGCTGTGGCCCACCCGGCGCGGCCAAACGGTGGTGCTGGATGTCGGCGCCAACGTGGAGAACGATGCGCAGCAGCTGGTGGATTTCGCCGTGATGGGCGAAGCCTTCGCGCGCGCCGTGCTGGGGCTGGAGCGGCCGACGGTTGGGCTGCTCAATGTCGGCGCCGAAGACGTGAAAGGTCATGAAGCGGT
>DASXGS010000365.1:0-2258 GCA_036488975.1 Rhizomicrobium sp.
GGGCTCGATGGCGCCGGCGCAGCGGGCGCGGCCTGGGCGCTCGCCACCGTCATCGCCCGATCGCTCTTGGGGTGCTCATAAGTGAGCAGGTGGCGGCGATCGTCCGTGCTGCAGGAGCCAAGCGCGAGCAACAGCAGGGCAAGGGCAGGCGCGCAACGGCCGGAATCGAACATGGGCGCTGCAGCCTCCGATCAGACGCTGAGTTCCAGCGCTGGCTTTTCCGCCTGCGCGGCGCGGCCGCCCGCCAGCCCTTCGCGCCGAAGAAGCTCATGCACATCGCGCACGACAAGCGCGCCATAAGTCGCATTCATGTGGCTTGTGTCCTCGTCCTCGTGCTCGGAGAAGGATGGATCCAGCCGTTGCGAACCTGCGGCATATTCGGGCTTGGTGACGAACAGGTTCAGGCTCGTGATCTCCGGTTGCTGCATCAGGAAATTTGCACCGGGAAACCGCCGCACTGCATCCACGAAACTTTCAAGCAGTAACCGATCGTCGCCTGAGGTCAGCATGGTGGTGAGCCACTCAGGCTGGGGGCCGCCGTCGGCGAAAGGTAGGCACGGCGCTGCCTGCATGACAAGGATCACCGGCCGCTGGCTCACGTCCCGAAGACGGGAGAGTAACATTGCGCCCACCATGCTGGCGACGCGGCCATTCGCGGCTGCCTGAAAACACTCCGGTGACAGGAGGCGGAACTGCCCGGTGCGGTTGCGGTGCACGCTCGAGCGGAAAAACCGGTAGAGACGCAGCAGCGTGCGCGGCGACAAGCCCATGCCGACCAAGCAGAGCACGTCGTAGTCATCGGGGCGAAAGCGCTCCGTGCCCCACAGGCTCTGCAGCTGTGTCGTCACCGTTGAATGATTCGAAACGAGATAGCCGTCGCCGCCCGGAACCATGAGCGACATGCCCGCCGCTGGTGCACCGAAAAATGACGCCGTGAGGTGAGGATACTCGTTCGAGGTCGCGTCCCATCCCAGCTTGACCGCTGCCAGGTGCGAGTTTCCGATAAAACAGATGCGTGTCATCGGCCGAAAGCGTCCAGCATCGCTTCCTCGCAGACCAGATCTTCCGCTTTTTGTCGCTCGCTTCGCTGCAGCTGGTGCGAAGCCTGTCGTCCGCTAAGTGGAGATTGTTGTCTGCGCAGCTTGTGCCGTTCGCGCACCGTGCCGGCGAGACCCACATGCTCTGCGAAGAAGATATCCATCGCCCGCTGAACACCCGCGTCGGTGACCGAGCGCTTATTCGGCTCGAAGAACTTGCCCCGTGCGAACGGGGTGCCGATTAGCTCATAGGAGGGGAAATAGTCGAGATCGGGGCATTCTGCGTAAAGCTGTCCGCACACGGCGCGGAGCACCGATTTCGAATAGGTCGTCGCCGCGAGGACATGCTGATCGGTTGCGGTCGCAGTGAGCGGGACGGGCGAAACGGTGACGAGGAAGCGCATGCCCTGATTGATGCGGTTCAGGATCAGGCGCGCGCTGCGGAAATCCCGCAGTGTTTCGAGGAAGCCGAAATTGATGAATTCGTACACATCGGGATCGAAAGTGCCCGCAATTGTCCCCGGCGCCGTCGGATATACCGTGCCCGATTCTTTGTGTTGCCACGCCTCGGTCAGTCCGAAGGTGAAGATCAGCAGCTGGGTCGCTTTGAGCAGCTCTCGTACTTTCCCAAGGTGCTCGGCGCGATGTTCGAGCACGTCCTCCGCCCGGGGGTGGCCATTGGGCTCAACGCCCGGACGCAACGCATCGTAGTAGCGTCCGTCGCGCTCCCAGACGATCTCGGCCGGTTGGCGCCTGCCGAAAGCTTCCAGCACGAGTTGCAGCAATTGACGCGCAGTGTAGATGTTGCCATATCGCGCAGAGTACAGGCCGAACCCGAAGCGCGTCGCCGCCTCTTCATCTAGACCGGGCGGCGGGGGTTCGACGTCCAGCACGTTGCAGCCGCGTCGCCGCATATGGCGTGCGATGTGCTGCGCAAAGCAGCTTCCAGCGGTGGCGATCGCATCGGATTTCGAAATCTCGAAACGCTTGCGGTAGAGCGCCTCGACAGTCGCCGGTCTTCGTTCAGCCACTCCGGTGCGCCAGAACCGCTCCGGCGGCAGCCCTTCGTAAGGAGATCTGGCCATGTCTACTCCCGCACTCTCGGCCTTATAGCGAGAACGGCTGGCGGAACGGAAGCCGCATTGGGTGCTGCGCCCCTTGCCTTGGGGCCGTGAGCGGCGCGAACATCAGGGGCTTCAAAGGAGGTCTTGATGCCGAGAA